>NZ_JAAVXA010000019.1:0-79126 GCF_012241585.1 Pantoea sp. LS15 | reverse complement strand
GGCGAACAAAACAAACTCGGTACGTAATGACATGGTATCTCTCGCATCCCAGGGCATAAGCGACTCCATTAACGGGTTCTTATGCCTTAGTTGTAAGTGTCTACCATGTCCCCGAACAAGTGTTCACTATGTCCCCGGACTGTACAGGGGAGAGGGTTAGGGTGAGGGGCCCAGCGCGCAGAGATCTTACTTCAACGTCCCCACCAGCGCCTTTCTGCTGTCTTCCAGCGACACCACGCGCTTACACACGTCTTTGCCGAATTGCTGGAAATCATCTTCCTGGTTCTTCCATTCGTTCTGAATCGAGGTCTGCAGGCCACCCAGGCTACCTAAAACGCCCTGCAATGGGTTACCGCCGCCCTTCAACACCGCTTTAGCGCCCATCTCGTTGATGCTGTCCTGCAGAATGCCGCCCATCGCCTGGTTCACCAGCTGCTGCCCGTCAGCGCGGACCTGATCAATCGCTTTGTAGTGGAATGTCAGGCCGTCGGTGCGATGCTCAATAATACGGTTCATCTGCTCTTTCAGCTGTTTATCGAGCTTTGTCAGACGGGAGCGCATATTACTGCTCTCACCCACTTCTTTGGTGATGATCTTATCCAGCGCAACGCGGCTTTTCTCAACGCGCGTCAGAGCGCCCTGGTCAATCCACGGTAGCGCGGTACGCAAATCGGACTGGTAATCTTTCGCCTGCTCACGCTGCGCGGCAGTCAGATTGTACACCTTGCCATTAAACGTCACGTTACCATCCGGCGTAATCACCAGATCGCCATTTTCGCCTTTGACCTGCACGGTTTGCGGGCTTAACACCACGTCATCACGTGGGGTGACGCTACATTTGTAATCCGCATGGGCGGTGAATCCGGTTGCCATCAAAGCCACAGCCAGCAACGTTTTGCGCATCTTAAACACTCCCTCAGACAAAATGGGCCAGCTAATGCTGGCCCTTGACTTCTTTATTAGTCCCACCAAACGTCGAAAAGTTCGCTGACGCGGACATCTTCCAGTTTGTGGTCTTCAAGCCATTTACGTACCAGAGCCTGATGTTCTTCGGTGCATTTACCCACTTCCTGGGTGCAGATCAGACCTTCCCATGCCAGGTAGCCGCTACCGTCGAAGGCCAGCTTGTTAGGTTCGATCACGTCATTGATGAACGCATCTACGTCCTGATCAATCTGTTCTACACTGGTGCCTTCCGGGAAACGCCACGCAACAGAGAAACCCACTTCCTGGAATTCTTCGATGTGCATTTTTTTACGCAGACGACGGCTACGATTCTTTGCCATTATTTCACCCTCTCGAACATTAAGTCCCATACACCGTGGCCAAGACGATGGCCACGCTGTTCAAATTTCGTTACCGGACGCGAATCCGGACGCGGTACATAGTCATTGCTTTCAGACTGGTTTTTATACCCGTCCAGCGACGACATCACTTCCAGCATATGTTCCGCATAAGGTTCCCAGTCGGTCGCCATGTGGAAGACACCGCCCAGTTTTAACTTACTTTTCAGCAGCTCCGCAAACGGAGCCTGAACGATACGGCGTTTATTATGACGTGCTTTGTGCCATGGGTCAGGGAAAAAGAGCTGAACCATGTTCAAAGAATTGTCAGGAATCATTTTGTGCAGCACTTCCACTGCGTCGTGACACATCACGCGCAGGTTCTCAACGCCCTCTTCATGAGCTGTTGCCAGGCATGCACCGACGCCAGGCGAGTGTACTTCAATGCCGAGGAAGTTCTGTTCCGGGCGAGCTTTGGCCATGGTCACCAGCGAGGTCCCCATACCAAAACCGATCTCCAGCGTTACGGGCGCTTCACGGCCAAACAGTTCGGCAAAGTCGACAGGCTGTTCAGTGAATTCAACGCCCATCACCGGCCAGTAGTTGTCCAGCGCATGTTGCTGCCCTTTAGTCAGGCGACCCTGACGGCGGACAAAGCTGCGAATACGGCGCAGCGGGCGACCGTTTTCATCAAATTCCGGTGAAATGACGTCGTTTTTCATAAAAGAGTTGTCTGCTTGTGAGAATGTTCGGGAAACGGGCATTATCCAAAGTTAAGGCTTCTATGCAAGCATGGGAAAGATCCGGTTTACAGCAGATTGACGCTGTGCTGCAATCTGCGTCCCTGATTATGCGAATCGATGACCATGCAAGCCTCTCAATTTTCAGCCCAGGTGCTGGACTGGTACGACAAATACGGGCGTAAAACCCTGCCCTGGCAAATTGAAAAAACGCCTTACAAAGTATGGCTCTCCGAGGTGATGTTGCAACAAACGCAGGTCGCCACGGTAATTCCTTATTTTGAGCGTTTTATGGCGCGCTTCCCGACAGTGACCGATCTGGCCAATGCGCCGCTGGACGAAGTGCTGCACTTGTGGACCGGACTTGGCTATTACGCCCGCGCACGTAACCTTCACAAGGCCGCACAGCAGGTCGCGACGCGCCACAACGGACAATTTCCGGAAACTTTCGACGAGGTGGCAGACTTGCCTGGCGTCGGACGTTCAACCGCAGGTGCCATTCTCTCGTTGTCACTCGGTAAACATTTCCCAATCCTCGACGGCAACGTAAAACGCGTACTGGCACGCTGCTATGCCGTCGATGGCTGGCCTGGGAAGAAGGACGTTGAAAAACGTCTCTGGGAGATCAGTGAAGACGTGACCCCAGCCAAAGGTGTAGAGCGTTTTAACCAGGCGATGATGGATCTGGGCGCGATGGTCTGCACGCGCTCGAAGCCTAAATGCGAACTCTGCCCTGTCAACAATCTCTGCATGGCGTATGCCAACCATTCATGGGCGCAGTATCCGGGCAAGAAACCTAAACAGACTCTGCCGGAGCGCACAGGCTATATGTTGTTGATGCAACACGGGGACGACGTTTTCCTCGCCCAGCGTCCACCGAGCGGTCTGTGGGGTGGTCTGTATTGCTTCCCACAGTTTGAAGATGAAGATTTGCTTCGGGAATGGCTTAAAAAGCGCGGGATTGCTGCCGATAAAATGACGCAACTGACCGCGTTTCGCCACACCTTTAGCCATTTCCATCTGGATATTGTTCCGATGTGGCTTCCCGTGTCCTCATTCACCTCATGCATGGATGAAGGCACTGCTCTCTGGTATAACTTAGCGCAACCGCCATCAGTCGGGCTGGCGGCTCCCGTGGAGCGCCTGTTACAGCAATTACGTGCCGGTGCAATGGTTTAGCATCGGCTAAAAAAGAGGAATGAGTATGGCCAGAACGATTTTTTGTACTTTCCTGCAGCGTGACGCTGAAGGCCAGGACTTCCAGCTTTATCCGGGCGATCTGGGTAAGCGCATTTATAACGAAATCTCCAAAGAAGCCTGGGGACAGTGGCAGAAAAAGCAGACCATGCTGATCAACGAGAAAAAACTCAGCATGATGAACCCGGAACACCGCAAGCTGCTGGAACAGGAGATGGTGAGCTTCCTGTTTGAAGGCAAAGACGTACACATCGAAGGCTATACGCCGCCGGAAAAATAACAGCGCGCGGGGATACCCCCGCCGTTAAAGCAAACACAACACGCACTCCCGGAATGATGAAAAAACTTTTAGCGCTAGCACTTGTTGCGCCGTTGCTTGTCTCGTGTTCGTCAAAAAAAGGCGATGATTACAACGAAGCCTGGATCAAGGACACCAACGGTTTTGACATTTTGATGGGGCAGTTTGCCCACAACATCGAGAATATATGGGGATTTAACGAAGTTCTTATTGCCGGACCTAAGGACTACGTTAAGTACACCGACGCTTATCTGACCCGCAGCCACATCAACTTCGATGACGGTACGATCACGATAGAGACCATCGCAGGCACGGATCCGGCGGCACGGTTACGGCAGGCAATAATCAAAACCCTGCTTATGGGTGACGATCCAGGCTCTATCGATCTCTACTCCGACGCCGACGATATTACTATCTCGAAGGAGCCGTTCCTGTACGGCCAGGTCGTCGATCAGACCGGTCAACCTATCCGCTGGGAAGGTCGCGCCACAAAATTTGCTGACTATCTGCTGCAGACCCGTCTGAAAAGCCGCTCAAACGGCCTGAAGATTATCTACAGCGTCACCATCAACCTCGTTCCGAACCACCTCGACAAGCGTGCGCATAAGTACCTGGGAATGGTGCGTCAGGCCTCGCGTAAATATGGTGTGGATGAGTCGCTGATCCTGGCGATCATGCAAACGGAATCTTCGTTTAACCCGTACGCGGTCAGTCGTTCCGATGCTCTGGGGCTGATGCAGGTTGTGCAACACAGCGCCGGTAAAGATGTCTTCCGTGCTCAGGGTAAATCCGGCACACCAAGCCGCGGCTATCTGTTCGACCCACAGAGCAACATTGATACCGGCACAGCTTACCTGGCCATGCTCAACAATGTGTACCTGGGCGGAATTGATAACCCGACGTCACGTCGTTATGCGGTGATTACTGCGTATAACGGTGGTGCGGGCAGCGTGTTGCGCGTGTTCTCGAATGACAAAGTGCAGGCCGCAAACATCATCAACAGCATGGCGCCGGGAGATGTTTATTCAACCCTGACCACCCGCCACCCGTCCGCGGAATCCCGCCGTTATCTGTATAAGGTGAATACGGCGCAGAAGAACTATCGTCGTCGCTAAAAAACGCTCCTTGCCCTACCCCTCTCCCCAAATGGGAGAGGGTATTCGAACACCCATACGAAAATGTTATTTGCATCACAATCCAAACTGCAAATTAATGTGGATTGCATTTTTTTGCGGGAGGTAACAAAACATATCGTTGCCAACTGATAGAATTGCATCAAATAACAACCCTGAATGTTCCCAAAACAACATATCTCCCGCTCACTTGTGAGGAAAGTAACATGAACCTTAAGCTGCAGCTTAAAATATTGTCGTTTCTGCAGTTCTGCCTGTGGGGTAGCTGGCTGACTACACTCGGCTCCTATATGTTTGTGACGCTCAAGTTCGATGGCGCGTCAATCGGTGCCGTATACAGCTCGCTCGGTATTGCGGCTGTCTTCATGCCTACGCTGCTCGGTATCGTGGCAGATAAGTGGTTAAGTGCTAAATGGCTGTACATGCTTTGCCATCTGGTAGGTGCGGGGACGCTGTTTATGGCAGCCCAGGTGACCACGCCGGGGGCGATGTTCATGGTGATCCTGCTTAACTCGCTGGCCTACATGCCAACACTTGGGCTGATCAACACCATCTCCTACTACCGCCTGAAATCCAATGATATGGATATCGTGACCGATTTCCCGCCAATCCGTATCTGGGGTACCATCGGCTTTATCATGGCGATGTGGGGCGTGAGCTTCGCAGGCTTCGAACTGAGCCATATGCAGCTCTATATCGGTGCGGCGCTCTCCGTGGTACTGGCGCTGTTCACCCTGACTCTGCCAACCATTCCGGTTTCTAATCAGCAGAAAAACCAGAGCTGGAGCACCATGCTCGGCCTGGACGCATTCGCGCTGTTTAAAAACAAACGCATGGCGATTTTCTTTATCTTCTCCATGCTGCTGGGCGCTGAGCTGCAGATCACCAACATGTTCGGCAACACCTTCCTGCACAGCTTCGATAACAACCCGCTGTTCTCTGGCAGCTTTATCGTTGAACATGCGTCAGTAATGATGTCTATCTCGCAGATCTCTGAGACGCTGTTCATCCTGACCATCCCGTTCTTCCTGAGCCGCTACGGCATCAAGAACGTGATGCTTATCAGTATCGCCGCGTGGATGTTGCGTTTCGGTCTGTTCGCCTACGGCGACCCAAGCCCGTTCGGCACCGTGCTGCTGGTTCTGTCGATGATTGTTTACGGCTGTGCCTTCGACTTCTTCAACATCTCCGGTTCGGTGTTTGTGGAAAAAGAAGTGAAGCCTGAAATCCGCGCCAGTGCGCAGGGTATGTTCCTGATGATGACCAACGGCTTCGGCTGTATTCTGGGTGGTGTGGTGAGCGGTAAAGTGGTTGAAATGTATACCACTAACGGCATCACCAACTGGCAGCCAGTATGGCTCATCTTCGCTGCATATTCGCTGGTGCTGTTCTTTGCATTCATCGCGCTGTTCAAGTACAAGCACGTCCGCGAAGCGCACGGCACGCAGCCTATCGCGCATTAATCGTTATCCCCTCTCCTTTCAGGAGAGGGGTAATTTTGACAACACCCAACCCACCGACAGCAAATCCGCGCTACCGCCCGGACTCAGATTGCGTTCAATCAATGCCTTATCCATTCGAAGCAACGCCTCACGATCCCAGCCGTTCACCAGTAATTCGCGCGCATATCCCTGCACATAGCGCAGCCCCTCAATGCCACCGCGTGACACCAGATTACTGTCCTGATTGACTGCCATTAGGCGTAACAGCAGGCCGTGAAGTGAAAGCCCGTTCCATTGCGCCAGCGCCTTAAGCACCGTAGCAAAGCCGCTTTCTGCCTCACCGCGCGCGCCGGTTAAACCGTACTGCTGAAACTGACGCTCTCCCGCCGTCGCCTGTCCGCTGCGGGCGACCAGCTCCCGCGACACCATCCCACTGCAGATGTTACTTACCTCACAGCAGAGGCTTTCTGGGGAGACATTTTTCACACGTCCGGCGGCATAGCACAGTAAACCCAGGGCAAAAATTCCGCCTTTGTGCGTGTTCACTCCGTTCGTCGCGGCATACATCGCCTGTTCGCAGGCCATTCCCATCGGGCGAATAATCCGTAACTGTTCATCTGCGGGCCTATCTGCATGCGCGTTACCGAGTTCAGCAAAGCGCGAAAACCACGGCGTAATCGCCGCAATACTGCGGACAAACAGCGCGTGGTCCATATCGCGATGGGAACCGTTATTGAGTTTGTCCACCAGCCCCGGCTTGGGCGTCAGTTCCAGTTCCTGCCACAACGCCGCTTCGGCAAGCGCAGGTACGTCAGCCTGGCGCGGTTTAGTCGCGAGCAAACCAGTCATCAATCATCTTCTCCACGCGGGAAACCACCTGTTCAACGGGATGGTTACGCGAACGGGAACAGGCGTGGGCCGGTTCATCGCAAATCAGACAGCGTCTGAGATTGGTCCCCAGCGACTGGCGCCCGACATGGCCATGCTGAGGGCAGATCACGTCCAGATCCCACAGCCTGCCGAGCGGATGTGTCTGCTCCAGATCCGCACAGTGCGCTTTGATTTCAGCCGCCGGATGCGACACACACCAAAGAGCTTCAGGCCCGGTTGGCAACCACAGCACCTGGCGGTCGAGCACCTGCCAGCGGTTTTCCCACAGCAGTTGATCGCACATCTGCAATGCCACGCCCATTGTGTTGCGATAGCGCAGGCTGTCTTTGATTTCTCCTGGCGTAACCAGCGTGAGGGAAATCACCGGTTGTTGATAGTGCGTAAGCCAGTCAGCCTGACGCGCTGCGCGGCACTCTTTCGCCGCCAACAGTTCATCCAGGCTGACACCCGCCCGCACGGGTGTCGCTAAAGTCATATTTACTCCTTCACCTGTCGAACGGTGTCGATCACGCTGCCATCACGGTAGCGGATCACTCCGACGATCTTGTCGGTAAATTCAATCGGTTTGGGCACGCCCGTCAGGGAAATCGCCCGTTCGTATAGCGCGTTGATATCCACAACCTTCAGTCCGTCTTCCAGCAGCCGCTCGCGGATTTCCGGGCGCGCCGGGTTGACCGCAATGCCGTGATCGGTGACCAGCACGTCGATGCTTTCGCCCGGCGTGAGGCGCGTGGTAACCCGCTTCACCACCGTCGGAATGCGGCTGCGCAGTAATGGCGCAACCACAATGGTCAGGTTCGCTGCGGCGGCCACGTCGCAGTGACCGCCGGACGCGCCGCGCATCACGCCGTCGGAACCAGTGATGACGTTGACGTTAAAATCAACGTCGATCTCCAGCGCACTGAGGATCACCACATCGAGCTGGTCGCAGCTTGCCGCTTTACTGCCCGGGTTGGCGTAAACGTTGGTGGAGATCTCCACGTGGTTCGGGTTGCGCGCCAGCGATGCAGCTGCCTGTCCGTCAAAGCACTGGGTGTCCAGCAGCTTTTCGATCAACCCTTTTTCGTGCAGATCCACCAGGCTGCCGGTGATGCCGCCGAGCGCAAAGCGTGCCTTCACGCCGCTGCGCTCCATCTTCTCTTCCATAAAGCGCGTACAGGCGGTGGCCGCCGCGCCGGAGCCGGTCTGCATTGAGAAGCCAGGTTTGAAGTAGCCGGAGTGTTCAATCACATCCGCTGCATAGCGGGCAATCATCAGCTCGCGCGGGTTACTGGTGACGCGTGCCGCGCCGACGCTGATTTTCGCCGGGTCACCTACGCTCTCGACTTGCACAATGTAATCCACCTGATCCTGCACCAGACTGGCGGGCATATTGGGGAACGGCACCAGCTCTTCGGTCAGCAGTACTACCTTGCTGGCAAAGTGCGCGTCCACCATGGCGTAGCCCAGCGAGCCGCAGCTCGATTTGCCGTGCGTGCCGTTGGCATTGCCGAACTCATCGCTGCATGGCACACCAAGAAACGCCACGTCGATATTCAACTCACCGTCCTGCAACAGCTTCACTCGCCCGCCGTGGGAGTGAATTTGCACCGGTTCATCCATCAGGCCGTGAGAGATGGCATCCGCCAGTTTGCCGCGCATCCCGGAAGTATAAATTCGGGTGATGACACCGCGTTCAATATGCTCAATCAACGCATCGTTGCAGGTCATCAGTGAGCTGGAGGCCAGGGTCAGGTTTTTGAAACCCATCTTCGCCAGCAGTGCCACAACGTTATTGATCACCCGGTCGCCTTCGCGAAACGCATGGTGAAACGAAATGGTCATCCCGTCCTGCAAGCCGCTACGTAACACGGCCTCTTCAACAGAAGCACACAATTTACGGGTATGTTTTTCTTCTGGATTGTTCAGCCACGGCGTCGCGCTGTGGGCGGTATCAAAGGGTTTTAAGTCCCGCAGATGGGGAAAATTCACATGGAGCAGTTCTGTCTGATTCATTATCTCATCCTTAACGACGCACGCCGGAAGCCGCCGCGCGTTCCAGCACCACCTGCGCGTGGTTAATAATCGGTGCATCCACCATTTTGCCATTGAGCGAAACCACGCCCAGGCCGTTACGCTCACCCTCTTCAGCCGCTTCAATCACCCGCTTCGCGTGATCCACCTCTTCCTGCGTCGGGGCGTAAGCGTTATGCAGCAGGTCGATCTGGCGCGGGTTAATCAGCGATTTGCCGTTAAAGCCCATCTTGCGGATCAGATCGACCTCGCGCAGGAACCCGGCCTCGTCGTTAACGTCTGACCACACCACGTCGAAGGCGTCGATGCCCGCCGCACGAGCGGCGTGCAGCACGGCGCAGCGGGCGTAGAACAACTCGGTGCCGTCACCGCGTTCGGTCTGCATATCCATCACGTAGTCAAAGGCGGCCAGCGCGATGCCGATCAAGCGTGGAGAACTGCGGGCAATTGCCACGGCGTTAATCACACCAATGGCTGACTCTATGGCCGCCATCACACGGGTAGAACCGACCTCGCGCCCGCATTCTTGCTCAATGCGTTCCAGGTGGCCTTCCAGTTCGTAGATGTCATCCGGGGTATCGGTTTTCGGCAGACGGATCACGTCCACGCCAGCCCGCACGGCAGCTTCCAGATCCAGCAAGCCAAACGGCGTGCTCAACGGGTTAATGCGCACCACGGTTTCGATATCCTGGTACATCGGGTGCTGCAGCGCGTGGAACACCAGCATGCGGGCGGTGTCTTTCTCGCGCAGAGCGACGGCGTCTTCAAGGTCAAACATGATGGAGTCAGGGCGGTAGATAAACGCGGTTGAGAGCATGGCGGCGTTAGCACCCGGCAGGAACAGCATGCTGCGACGGAGTTTGCTCATTTCAGCGCCCCCCAGTTGATAGCCTGTTCATCCGCAGCGCGCAGGAGTGCGCTCTGCAGGCGGGCGCGGATCACACAGTCCAGCGCCCCTTTATCTTCAATAATGATTAATCCCTGGTGCACGTTCATAGCGCGCAATGTGTCGTTGACCACCTGGCGGATCTGCTCGCCAAACTGCTTAATCACTTCACTGTGGATGACAACCTCCAGCTCGCCGTGAGCGGGAGCGATTTTCACCATCAGGTCGCTGGATTCCTGTGTTCCGGCCAGCGCCTCCCTAACAATTTTCATGATAAATTCCTGGTAATTAAGCGACTTCCGCACTCGCACGGTAATGCGTTTCGAGATGCGCGAAGGTGGAGTCCGGAACAATGTCCCGGATCCGGGAAAACTGCTGTGTCTTGAGTAAGCGGCGTACTTCTGACGCCGAAATAGCGTTACCGGTGGCCTTGATGCGCGGCATCTCCACCACCTCGATATGCATGGCCAGCAGGTCGTGCAGCGTCTGGTTGTACTGGCGGGTGATATCGCAAAACGGCTCCGAGCCGATAAAGCGATGGGTTATGCCCAGTGCCGGGGCGATGAAGTCGCGGAAGATCAACACGTCGATTTCGCTCCACGCCTGCTGCACTTTGCCGGTCTCTTTCAGGAAATAGGCCGGAAATGTGGCGCGGGAGATGATGTACTGCGAGCCTTCATGCACTAACACATTCGTCAGATGCGCGACACCCGCCCGCACCATCTCGATGCGTGCGCTGAAGGGGAAGAACGAGGCGTCTTCGCGCACCACGAACAGATGCAAGGCATCGCACTGCTTCGCTGCCTGCTCCACCAGATGACGATGGCCAAGGGTGAACGGATTGGCGTTCATTACGATCGCGCCAATCTTCTCCCCGTTCTGACGTTGACGCCTCAGAGAACGACAGTAGCGCTCAATCCCCTGCGGGGTGTTCTCCATCAGTACGGCGTTGTTGCCGCTCTGCGCAATCGGCCAGAAGCCGCTGCGGGCAAAACGCTCCCGGTTACACGGACGGGTGCAGAGGAAGAGGTGAAAATGGCCGCGCTCCAGCGCCGCATTCTGCACCTCCGCCAGTAAACGCGCGCTGAGGTTCTCGCCACGAAGCTGCTCGTTTACGGCCACACACTTGATGACGTTGGCAGCGAGCCCGGCGCAACCCACCAACTGCGTGCCGGACCAGGCTTCGACAAACAGCTCAATGTCGTTGTCCAGGCCAAGGCCGCTGTCTGCCAGCAGGTAACGGATCTGGCTTAAGCGTTCCGGGTGCTTCGCCACGAGGGTGTGACGAAAATCAATGGGTTGCGATTGCATACTGCCGCCTTACTTAGTGTGCTACCGCAAGCCCGGTGGCTGGCGCTTCCATGATCACATTGCTCAGATGACCGATATGTTCGATCTCTACCTCAATGCGATCGCCCTCTTTCATAAACAGCGGCGGGTTGCGTTTTTTACCCACCCCGCCAGGGGAGCCGGTGATGATCACATCGCCTGGGCTGAGGCGGGTAAAGGTGCTGATGTACTCGATCAGCTCCGCCACCTTGTGGATCATGCTGCTGGTGTTGTCCTCCTGCACCATACGGCCGTTCAGCCAGGTGCGGATCGCCAGTTGATGCGGGTCAGGAATTTCATCGGCAGTTGCCATCCACGGACCAAATGCTCCGGTCTGACGCCAGTTTTTCCCGGCGGTGAACCAGGTGTGCTGCCAGTCGCGGGCGGAACCGTCCATGTAGCAGCTGTAACCTGCAACGTGGCGCAGCGCATCGTCACGGCTGATGTTCTCCCCGCCTTTACCGATGATCACCGCCAGCTCGCCTTCGTAGTCAAATTCGCTGGAATGGCGCGGTTTCAGTACCGGCTCGTTGTGGCCGGTCTGGGAATCCGGGAAGCGCACAAACAGCGTCGGAGCCGGGTTATGCTGGTCAAACTCCTTGCGCTTGTCGGCGTAGTTCATGCCCACGCAGAGGATTTTTTCCGGCTGCTCAATCACCGGTAAGAAGGTGATTGCATTCAGAGGTACATCCACGGCATCGTTCAGATAACGGGTGGCCTGTGCCAGCCCGTTGCCCTGCAACAGCGCTTTAAGGTCGCTGTAGCGGTCGCCCAGACGGCGACCTAAATCAATTACACCTTCGGCCTGCACGATGCCGTAGCTGCGTTTTCCCTGATATAAAAAGCTTGCGAGTTTCATTGTTCTTTCCTGAAAACTTAAACGAGGAAGTTGCCCAGAATCAGCAGTGAGATAGAGACGTTAATCGCGCCGCCGATACGGGTTGCAATCTGGGCGAATGGCATCAGGCTCATACGGTTGCCTGCGGTCAGGATCGCCACATCGCCGGTACCGCCCTGGCCACTCTGGCAGCAGGAGACGATGGCGACATCAATCGGGTACATACCAATCTTTTTACCGACGAAGAAACCGGTCGCCACCAGTGCAGAAACCGTGCTGACGATGACTAACAGGTTGCTCACTGTGAACGCGGCCACCAGCTCATGCCACGGGGTGATCGCCACGCCAACGGCGAAGAGAATCGGGTAAGTTACTGAGGTCTGGAAGAATTTGTAGACCACCTGAGAACCTTCCAGCAGACGCGGAGAAGCACCGTTGCACAGCTTCACCAGTACCGCCATAAACAGCATGCCAACCGGTGCAGGCAGACCAATCAGTTTGTGACCGAGCATCCCCAGCATGTAGAGTAGTACCGCCAGCAGCGCGCCAGAAGCAATCGTGGTGACATCCGCTTTACCGGAGAAGGCAGGTTGAGAGACGGTGGTATCCGCATTGGCGCGGTTTGGCATCAGTTGGCCTTCACCGGTCAGATGTGGGTAGCGTTTACCCAGTTGGTTCAGGCAGCCGGAGATAATGATTGCCGTCAGACCACCGAGCATCACCATCGGCAACACGCGACCGAGCGCCACACCCTGGTCCATATGCAACAGGGTGGCATAACCGATAGAGAGCGGGATCGCCCCTTCCCCAACGCCGCCCGCCATAATCGGCAGAATGATAAAGAAGAAGATCTGGAATGGCTCAAGACCCAGCGCCAGACCGACGCCCATCCCCACCAGCATGCCGACGATTTCGCCGCACAGCATCGGGAAGAAGATGCGCAGGAAGCCCTGAATCAGTACCGTGCGGTTCATACTCATGATGCTGCCGACAATGATGCAGCAGATGTAGAGATAAAGAATGTTGGTAGATTTGTAGAACTTGGTCGTGGACTCGACCACCACATCCGGCAGCAGGCCGTAATAGACCAGCGCGGAAGGGATAAAGGTGGCGCAAATCGCCGCCGCGCCGAGTTTGCCGACAATCGGCAGGCGTTTGCCAAACTCGCCGCAGGCAAAGCCAAAGAAAGCCAGCGTCGCCACCATCACCACGATATCACTCGGCAGTTTCCCGCCCAGACAATCAATCGCAATCAGCGCACCAGCAAGAACGAACAGCGGCAGAGGAATAATCCCGATTTTCCAGGTATCCATAATATGCCACCAGCGCTCTTTGAGCGATGGCCGCTGAATATCAATCGGGTCGTGGGTAACAGAGAAAGAATCGTCAGTTGTGCTCATAATAAGCCCCTTGGTTATTTTGTGCGTTCAGCTTAGAGTCACAAAGGCTTACTTTATGTGAGGAATGGCATATTAAAAGCGAAGTTTTAATGGCAGCTATGGTTTTAATGGTTTCTTTTATTTAATGTGATTAACACCTTATTTATTGCCGTGGTTTTTATGGTTTCTTTTCCGAACTGAACAAACAAATAACATTTTATTGTTCGGTCTGAAGCACATAAGCCTTCAGGATAAATCTTTTACAGCCCCCGCTGTGCAAGGGATCACAAGTTTTCGGCAAAGCAGTCATCCACTCGAAAAAAGATGATATATTGGCTTTCTTTGTTGCTACCTCGCGTGATAGTTATGAAAGTATCTTTCCAGATCAAGCTGTTTATTTCGCTGGTTGCCTTTTTCTCAGTACTTTTTGCGTTACTGGGTGGATATTATTATGTCGACGTCGGCAAACAGCTTTATCAGGAAATGAGTGCGCGTGCCAAAATACAGGCAGAAGAAATTGCGATTATTCCTACATTACGTGATGAAGTTGAACAAAAAGATATCAAAAGCATTCACGACTTTATGCAGAAAATAGCTTCACACAGTGACGCCAGCTTTATTGTGATTGGGGATAATAAGGGACAGCACCTTTTTCATTCCGTTTTTGCTGACAGAGTTGGCACAACGCTGGTTGGCGGAGACAACGAAGCCGTTTTACAGGGAAAAAGTATCACCACCATCCGTAAAGGAGGGTTGGGCATTTCACTACGCAGTAAAGCCCCCATTTTCAACGATGCCGGGCAGGTAGTTGGCATTGTCTCGGTAGGCTATCTCACCAGCTACCTTGAGACCGTCACCGTCAGTAAAGTCGTCAATATCCTGATTGCCGCCGTGCTGTTGCTGATAGCTCTCTTCATCTTTTCCTGGTTCTTTACCCGCAGCATTAAGAAGCAGATTTTCTCCCTCGAACCGCGAGAGATCGGCCTGCTGGTGCGCCAGCAAAAGGCGATGATGGAGTCTATTTATGAAGGGGTGATTGCCATTGACGATCAACGGCGCATTGAAGTGATCAACCAGGCAGCGCGCAAACTACTGGGTCTGAGCCAGCCAGCACGCGAACTGCGCGGGCAGTTGATTAGCCAGGTGATCGATCCGGTCCCGTTCTTCGACACGCAGACGATGCTGGCGAAAGATACCCATGATGAGATTTGCCGTTTTAACGATCTCACGGTGATTGCCAGCCGGGTACACATCATGCTTGAGAGTGAGTTACAGGGCTGGGTGATCACTTTCCGCGATCGCAATGAAATAGACTCGCTTAGCGCTCAACTCAGCCAGGTTAAGCGTTATGTCGATAACCTGCGCATCATGCGCCATGAGCAGTTAAACCGGATGACGACCTTGTCCGGCCTACTGCATATGGGGCGCTATGAAGAGGCGATTGGCTACATTCAGGCGCAGTCTGAGCACGCCCAGGAGCTGCTGGACTTTATCTCTTCGCGCTTCAGTTCCCCGACCCTGTGCGGCCTGCTGCTGGGGAAAGCCGCCCGTGCGCGGGAGAAAGGTGTCGAACTGAGTTTCGACCCGGCCTGTCGACTGGACAGACCGTTCCAGCCCCTTGGGGAGCAAGAGCTGATTTCAATTATTGGGAACCTGCTGGATAACGCCATTGAAGCGACACAACGTTCACCGCAGCCCCATGCACCGGTGGAAGTGCTGATAAAACTCAGCGAACAGGAACTGATTATAGAAGTGGCCGACCAGGGCGTTGGCATTAAACCGGAGATCCGTGACAGGATATTTGAACGCGGTATCACCACCAAAACACGCGGCGATCATGGGATTGGCCTGTATCTGATCGAAAGCTATGTCACTCAGGCTGGGGGCGCAATAGAAGTTGCCGATAATACTCCGCGCGGCGCCATTTTCTCATTGTTTATCCCTGCCACGGGAATCGCCCGGCAACTGGAAGACACCGACTATGCAACATGAACTTATCGACGTACTGATTGTTGAAGACGAGAACGAACTGGCGCAACTGCACGCGGAACTGATAAGTAAACATCCGCGTCTGAGACTGGTAGGTATCGCCTCGTCGCTGGCAGCGGCTCAGGCTGAGCTTGAAAGCAAACAGCCGCAACTCATGCTGCTGGATAACTACCTGCCTGATGGCAAAGGTATCTCGCTTATCAATAACCCCATGCTCGCCCGTACCAACTGCTCGGTGATTTTCATTACCGCCGCCAGCGATATGGACACCTGCAGCCAGGCTATTCGTAATGGCGCTTTCGACTATATCCTCAAACCCGTCTCCTGGAAGCGGCTCAGTCAGTCACTTGAGCGGTTTGTCCAATTCGCCGAGCAACAGCGCGTCTGGAAGATTGTCGACCAGCAAAACGTGGATTCACTGTATCAGTTACAGGCGAAAAACTACCGTCAGGACAACGGCAGCAAAGGCATTGAGGAAAATACGCTGGCGCGGGTGCAGGCGCTGTTTAACGAGCAGGCCACACACTGTTTTTCAGTCGATGAGGTGGTACAGGAAACCGGGTTAAGTAAAACCACTACCCGGCGCTATCTGGAGCACTGCGTGGAGGCGGGGTTTCTGACGGTGGAGATGCTGTACGGTAAGATTGGGCATCCGAGGAGGATGTACAGGCGTAGTGCGGTTTGATGGAATGTTCCCTCTCCCGGTGGGCTGAGGGATCCCCAGTAATTTTTTAACCAAAAGCGAAGAATATTGCTTCAGGAAAATTAATGGCTTACAGCGATGTCCTGGTCCGGCTGTAAATCGCTGAGGCGTTTCCGTAAGGCCGGGGCGAGGCGCAGGGATGCGCCGAGAGGGCGTGGCCTGCAGGGATGCAGGCTCATGCCCGACCCGATAGCCTGAAGGAATAAGCCGAAGGTACCGCGAAGCGGCGATTTACCGCCGGGAGCCCGGGTCGCCAGGGCGGCGGCGATTGAGCCGCCATGGCACGTTCACAAGTGATGTCCTTACAGAGTAGCAAGGTACATAAAGTGAACGGAATAACCTCCGCTGCCGTATGTTCCCCCTCACCCCGCCCTCTCCCAACGGGAGAGGGGGTCGTCCGTGCAGGCATTATTTTGTGGGGATCCCTCTGCCCGGTGGGAGAGGGTTAGGGCAACAGCCCACACTATCTCAACACATACCCATACAACCGCTTGATCCCGTCAGCATCCTTCTCGCTGTACACACCCTGGAGTTCCGGCGAGAAGCCCGGCAGCAGGTTGATGCCCTCCTCCAGTGCCAGGAAGTAACGCTGTACCGCCCCGCCCCAGATTTCACCCGGTACCACGCACAATACGCCTGGCGGATAGGGCAGCGCCCCCTCGGCAGCAATTCGTCCCTCCGCATCTCGTATGCGCACCAGCTCTACGTTGCCGCGAATATACGCCTGGTTGGCATCCTGCGGATTCATCACCACATCAGGCAGGCTCTCTTTACGGAACATTGCCTTCTGCAAATCTTTCACATCAAAACTGACGTAGAGATCGTGCATCTCCTGACACAACTGGCGAAGGGTATAATCCCGGTAACGCACCGGGTACTTCTGGTAGATGGTCGGCAGAACATCGGCAAGTGGCGTATCGTCTTCAATATGCTGCTCAAACTGTCCCAGCATCGCGACCAGTTGCGCCAGCTTCTCACTGCTCTCGGCTGGCGTCAGCAGGAACAGGATCGAGTTGAGATCGCATTTCTCCGGCACGATGCCGTTTTCCCGCAAGTAATGCGCCAGAATAGTCGCAGGAATACCGAACCCGGTGTACTCCCCCGTTTCTGCATCAATTCCCGGCGTGGTCAGCAGCAACTTGCAAGGGTCGACAAAATACTGCTCGCAGGCATACCCCTCAAACCCGTGCCATTTGGCGCCCGGCTCAAAGCTGAAGAAGCGGCGTTCGCTGGCAATGGCGTGTGTGGGATGATCCTGCCACGGCCGACCCGCCACCACCGGCGGTATAAACGGTTTGATCATATGGCAGTTGGCAATGATCGCCTTGCGCGCCTCAATGCCCAGTTCAACACACTCGGCCCAGAGCCTGCGTCCGCTTTCGCCTTCATGGATTTTAGCGTTCACATCAAGGGCAGCAAAAAGGGGATAGAACGGGCTGGTAGACGCATGCAGCATAAACGCATTATTGAGGCGCTTATGCGGGCAAAAACGTGCCTGACCGCGAATATGGTTATCCTTTTTATGGATCTGAGAAGTTTGCGAGAACCCGGCTTGCTGTTTATGCACCGACTGGGTCACGAAAATACCCGGATCGTTCTCGTTCAGCTCCAGTAACAGCGGGGATGTTTCCGCCATCATCGGAATAAATTGCTCGTAACCCACCCAGGCCGAGTCAAAAAGGATGTAGTCACACAGATGACCGATCTTGTCGATCACCTGGCGGGCGTTGTAGATCGTGCCATCGTAGGTGCCAAGCTGAATGATCGCCAGGCGGAACGGACGCGCCTCGTCGGCTTTCTCCGGAGCCGTCTCGCGGATCAGGTTCCGCAAATAAGCGTCATCAAAGCAGTGCTCGTCAATCCCGCCAATAAAACCAAACGGGTTACGCGCTGCTTCGAGATAGACAGGCGTGGCACCTGCCTGGATCAATGCCCCATGATGGTTGGACTTATGGTTGTTGCGATCAAAAAGCACCAGGTCGCCGCGGGTCAGCAGCGCATTAGTCACCACCTTGTTGGCAGCCGACGTACCGTTTAGCACAAAGTAGGTTTTATCCGCGTTAAACACCTTAGCCGCGAACTTTTGCGCATGCTTGGCGGAACCTTCATGGATCAGCAGATCGCCCAGTTTCACATCAGCATTGCACATATCGGCGCGGAACACGTTCTCCCCAAAGAAATCATAGAACTGCCGCCCTGCTGGGTGTTTTTTGAAAAATGCACCGTGCTGGTGTCCCGGACAGGCAAAGGTGCTGTTGCCCATTTCCACATACTGGCTCAGGGTGTCGAAAAAGGGTGGCAACAGATTCTCTTCATAACGGCTGGCAGCAGTTTCCAGTTCCAGAAACTCCTGAGCTTTTCCCGAGATTACCGCGGCAGCGCCATCCAGCACTTCCATTGGCTCTTGCGAGAAAATGAACACCGGTAACTGAAAGCCCGTACGTTTCAACAACGCAAGAATACCGCTGCGACTGTCAGCCGTCGAAACAACGACTGCCGCCACATCGGTGAAATCAGTATTGTCCAGCGTCACCTTTTCACGGTGCGTAGACACAGAAGAGACCAGCTCGCGGCTGACGGCGATTTTCATGGTTTTCATAAGCGCAGTTACCCTCACCGAGTGGTGAGACAGGAAGGAGAAAATTCGCGCAATAATGTCACCTTTTATTTTCAGGTGCAAGAAGGAATCATTATGCATTAAACCACCCAAAGCCAAGCATAATGCAAGCGCCAACATGTCATAATCATGCAATACCAATGATTAAGTAACAGGAGTTAAGCGTGGTTATCGGGCCATTTATCAACGCCGGAGCCGTATTACTGGGCGGTGTTCTCGGCGCAGTGCTGAGTCAGCGGTTGCCGGAGCGTATTCGCTCATCTATGCCCTCAATATTCGGACTGGCATCGTTAGGGATTGGCATTTTGCTGGTGATCAAGTGCGCCAACCTGCCAGTGATGGTGCTGGCGACTCTGCTCGGCGCGCTAATTGGCGAATTCTGCTATCTGGAAAAAGGCATTAACAGTGCGGTGAGTAGAGCCAAAAACCTGATTTCCCGACCAGGCGGCAAGGCGAAACACGGTTCGCATGAGTCGTTTATTCAGAACTATGTAGCAATCATTATTCTGTTTTGCGCCAGCGGTACGGGGATTTTTGGTTCGATGCAGGAAGGGATGACCGGCGATCCGAGCATATTGATTGCAAAAGCGTTTCTCGATTTCTTCACCGCCACCATTTTCGCCACTACCCTTGGCGTCGCCGTTGCGGTGATTTGCGTCCCGATGCTAGTAATCCAACTGGCGCTCGCTACCTGCGCCACATTGATTCTCCCGCTGACAACGCCGGCGATGATGGCCGATTTCACTGCCGTTGGCGGACTGCTCCTGCTGGCAACCGGGCTGCGCATCTGCGGAATTAAGATGTTTGCCGTGGTGAATATGCTGCCCGCACTATTGATCGCCATGCCGCTTTCTGCGCTCTGGACACACCTTTTCGCTTAAGTTTGCGGCTAAATGGTGAGAGATTGCGCAGTCTGTAACGAAAACAACAAATTTCGTTGACGACTGAAGGCAGATCGGGTTTAATGCGCCCCGTTGCCCGGATAGCTCAGTCGGTAGAGCAGGGGATTGAAAATCCCCGTGTCCTTGGTTCGATTCCGAGTCCGGGCACCAAATTCAGTATTAACGGACGTCGCAAGACGTCCGTTTTTCGTTTTAAGCCCCATCATCGCTTTCATTATCGTCGCAACTCTGTTTGCCAAACTGAAGCTGTTATCCCCTTTTTAAGGCGTTCCAGGGGGAGATTTTTGCTCCGCAAATAACTGAGTCACCCCGTTCAAATGACGCTGAATTTGCTGTTGCGTAACCAGTGCGGCATCGCCCTGCTGGCCCTGCATCACACGAAGTTGTTCTTCCAGTGGGATCGTCTGGCTAAAGCTGTTCATCATCTGGTAGACGCTGGATTTCAGTTCGCTGACGGTGATGTATTTGCCTTTCTGTCCGTCCAGCGTATTGAGCCTGTCGGCCAACACCTGAAGTTGCTGCATGCCTTCATGCCAGCCAGTTAATGCGCTTGCAGAGAGTTTGTTTTCAGCCTGTCGTTGTTGCCACTTCTGTTTTAGTTCAGCAACTTCGGGTTTCTGGGGCCACAGCACCTTTGCCTGTGCCAGCAATCCATTGCCATACTGATATTTCCAGTCAGGGGGGAGTGCGGCCAGACTGTCCAGCTGCAATGATGCATTTTTCAGCCAGCCTGTAGGGTCAAGTTTGTCTTTATCAGATTGCTGAAGTGTCTGCACTTGAGCACTGCTCAGCGCCTGAGGAAGAGGAGCCACCGAAGCTGCAAGCGCATCCGTAGCCTCATCTACCCTGGATATATAGTGCCAGCCGGTGATTGCAATAGAACTCAGCACCAATGCGGAACAGACTCCCGCAAGAAACACCGGCCAGCGCTTCGGCGGCGGTGTTGCCGCATGCACGACCTGCACATTCAGCTCTGGCTCAGGACGAATAACGTACACCAGACGGCTGGCAGAAGATGAGTTTTCCAGGGCCGATTCCTCGACCAGCGCCTGTGGCGGCAGCGTCACCGCCTGCAGTCCACTGTCTTGTGCCGAGCTGTTTTCAAGGCGTGTCAACGCACCTTGTATCTGCTGCATCAACGGCGCAGTCAGGCAGACATGTTTCAGTTCCTGACGCACCAAAATATCGTTGATGGCTCGTAGCAGCCCTTCTGTCTGCACCAGCGCAGACAAATCACCATGATCGAGTGAAAAAGTGCGAAAAAGCTTCTGCAAGCGCTGCAAAAGCCCGTTGAGGATTTCTGCTCGGGCATGAACCGGTTGCGGCCAGAACAGCGCCCACTGATGGCTCAGCAGGGCATTCAGGATAGCCAGCCCTTCGTTCAGGCCATTGATACGGGCAAGGTGGCTACGGGCAAGCGTATACCAGGCACCGGTCTGTAACTCGACGCCATTTAGCTCAAATAATGAGAGCGACAGGGCCTCCACCTGCGACCAGTTCACGTCGGGACGAGCCGGATGGGCGAGTTTGGCCATCTCATCGCGCAGCGCAATGAAATCAGGTAGCTGACGTGGGTCACTGCCGGTTTTCACCGGGCGAGGTTGAACATCGTGCATAGTGGTTCCATCCCTGAGGATAAGCAGAAAGCCAGGTGTTATGCAGCCCGGATGGGCCGCGGCGCACGCGGGTGTGGTAGTAATATTCCGGGGCCTCATGGCGCATCATCCCACCCTTGTGGCGGAAGCTGGAGAACGGCACGTAGGTATGATGGCTCGATGACATCACCGAATCCACCGCGTATATCTCGGTATGACCGTCCTGCACGCGCATCGGACGCAGCATATATTCGGTCTGCAATGAATTGAGCGTCAGCGGGTCGGATTCCAGCGGGAACAGGTTAATTACCGGCACACAGTTCAGGCGCAGATGCTTTTCGGTAAAGCTGAAATCATGCTCCCAGCGTTCCGCCAGTACCACGTCGATTTCAAACCAGGGGATCTCAGCCGGAAAGACCACGGTCTCCAGCCCACGCAGGCCAGTAAACATGAATTTCTCACGGAAGGTGAAGTACTCCAGCAGCAGTTGATAGCCGCTAAAGCTGCTGCTTCCCTTCGGCCACAGGTCGTCATCATCGCCAAAACCCAGCGCGGTGAAATACCCGTCGAGCGGTCTTCTGTCCATGTCGCCCGGCATCCGCAGCCAGAGGCGCGCCGTGTTCATGGTGAAGGCTTCATGCATGGCGCAGGCCAGCGGTGCGTCTGCATTGAAGTAGAATGGAAGTTGGCTGAGATCAACACGACTCCAGTCGGCAAGATGGCTGCAGTTAAAGCGCAGCGTGATGACCGAGCGACCATCCGGGTCGGTTGCCAGACGCGCACTTTCAAGTGACAGCGGCTGAAGTGTGATCTCTTTGGTGGTCGTATACCGGCAGCGAGTGCCCTTCTCACCGATCGGCCGCGAGTTCACCTCGAAACCTTTGACGATGCGCATCTGCTCTTTCATCTCACGCCAGTCAGGGGTGAACTCCACCACCGACATTGACGGAATGGTACGCAGGTAATGCGGCCACAGCAGGCTGACCAGCCCTTCGGTCAGTTCAGGCAGGTCGTCATCAAGCTTTTCACGCAACCGGCCCATCAGGAAGGCAAAGCCCTCGAAAAGCCGCTCCACGTAAGGGTCGCGCGCACCCGCTTTATCGAGATTGAGCATTGCCGCCTGCTCGGGGTGAGCACGGGCAAACTCTTCACCGGCTTCCAGCAGGTAGCGCATTTCAGCGTCATAATAACGCAGGGTTAAATCGTCCATAAGAACCTGAATATATGTGTTTTAAAGGTATGCCAGGTGTTGTTACCCGCAAAGCACTGCACTGCTTGCCGGATCAAGCGCAATCAGACCTGCCAGAAGCTGGTCCATCTCCGGTTGAAGCCGCGATTTATCGGTTTCACTGCGTGTGGCTT
Organism: Pantoea sp. LS15; assembly: GCF_012241585.1. Taxonomy (NCBI): domain Bacteria; kingdom Pseudomonadati; phylum Pseudomonadota; class Gammaproteobacteria; order Enterobacterales; family Erwiniaceae; genus Pantoea; species Pantoea sp. LS15. Next base: position 56,529 of record NZ_JAAVXA010000019.1, on the reverse strand, counting down.
TCATGCGCAGCAGTCTGAGGCGACGTGATTTCACTTCAAAGAGCAGTGTTGGTGTCCACTGCGTGAGGGTGATGGACTGAGCTGCTCCATCGAGTTCACCAAGCAGATGCATAGCCAGCTCATTTTTGCCCTTCTGCTCTGCTACACGGGCCATCAGCAGGCGCAGCATCCATTTGTCTTTTGTGGAGTCCGTACCGGGCCGGGTCTGCAGCCAGTGGAGTGTGTTATCAAGACCTTCGCTGTCCGCTTTCTCCAGTGCCTCAGGCTCGAGCGCCAGAATATCGTTGTCCTCCGTACTGGTTGCGCTGACCGGTTCATCCCGCCAGCCGGACATATCGTCCAGTACGCTCTGGTTTATCCAGTTCAGCGTCACTTCATCAGCAAACGGCGTACCGTCGTTAAAGGCCAGGGTTTCAAGCCCGGTGAGGCGGCGCAGCAATCCTTTCAGGTCTGCAACGATGATATCGGCCAGTACATCCTGCCCCGATTTAATCAGTGCCTGGTGGATATACCACTGCAAATCCAGCCAGAGGTGGTTGGCTCCGCGCGAGAAGGTATTGTCCGCTTGCTCCAGTATTTCCAGCCAGCTCTGTTGCAGGTACAGGCGTTTGAGCATGGCCCGCTGGTCAGCCCGCGGCGGTTCGATGCGCGTTTTCCCTTCAGCATCCGGTGCCGGAATAGCGCTTAGCGTGTCATGACGCAGACTTTTCATCAGCCGATGCGCCGCAAGCCAACCACCGGGTTGTTCACGCAGATATGCGATTCACCATCGAGCGATAGCGCCGGAGGCAGGGCGTCCGCATTTTCGGTATCAATCAACGTGCCGTCCGGGAAACGGATGTGCAAATGACGGGCCTGCAGGCGGCCCAATTTCAGAGCATCCGGTTCGAAAGTGGCATCAATCATCCCCCAGGGCTGGGAGAGCCCCAGTCGGGCAATGCATTCCGCGGACCAGGCCGCATACGCGGCCTGTTGCTGGAAGTGCTGGGGAGAGACCATAACGCCCCTGCCCCATAACGGTTGTTCCGTTCTCATTGGCTTCCTGCCTTAGCTTATGATTTCGCCTTCGGCATCTGGGAAACCAGTGACAGGTTGACGTCCATCCCTTCCACCTGGAAGTGCGGGATAGCAAACAGCTTCACGCGGAAGAAGCCCGGGTTATCCTCGATATCTTCCACCACCACTTTCGCATCGCGCAGTGGGTGTGATGCCTGCAACTCATCACCTGGATCGGTCATTTCTGTCACCAGACCGCGAACCCAAGTGTTCAGTTCCAGCTCCAGCAGACGACGATCTTTAGTGGTGCCGATATTTTCACGCTGAATCAACTTCAGGTAATGTGCGATACGCGACAGAAGGAAGATGTACGGCAGACGGGCGTTGATGCGGCTGTTAGCGGTAGCGTCAGCAGTGTCGTACAGCGCCGGTTTCTGGGTGGAGTTCGCCGAGAAGAAGCACGCATAATCGCGGTTGCGGTAGTAGGACAAGGGAATGAACCCCAGATTCGCAAATTCAAATTCACGGGTTTCCGGGATCATCACTTCTGACGGGATCTTGACCTGATTACCGGTGCCCAGGTCATACAGATGGATTGGTAAGTCCTGAACGGCACCACCGGCCTGCGGGCCACGAATTTGTACACACCATCCGTTATTGATGAAGCTGCGAACCATGTTGGATGCAAAGGCAAACGAGGCGTTGGTCCACAGGTATTTGTCGTGATCCGGCCCCTTCACTTCCTCGACGTAGTTGAAGCTGCGCACCGGCACAGTGTCCGGGCCATACGGCAGACGACCCAGCACGCGTGGCATCACCAGGCCGATATAACGGGAATCATCCGTCTCGCGGAACGATTTCCACTTGATGTACTCCGCACGGTCGAAGTAGTTACCAATGTCTTTGATGGCCGCGACATCTTCCATGGTATCTTTCAGGAAGAATTTCGGACCTGCAGAGCCGATAAACGGCATATGCGCGGCTGCAGAGACTTTCGAGATGTTGCGCAACAGGGCAACATCCTGCGCAGACGCGTCAAATTCGTAAGCGGAAATCAGCGCAGCAATCGGCTCTCCACCCGGCGTGTCATACTCATCAATGTATGTCTGTTTATATAATCCGCTCTGGATAATTTCCGGGCTATCTTCGAAGTCCTGACGCAGATCTTCTTTAGACATATCAAGCAGTTCGACTTTCACGTTCTGGCGGAAATCGGTTTTGTCGACAAGGGATTTAACACCGCGCCACAAACTTTCTACCGCCTGAAAGTCTTCATGGTGCATGACAGCGTCAAGCTGACGACTAATCTGGTAATCCAGCTCTGCGATATGATGGTCAATCAGGTTTTTGTCGAGTTTTTCAACTTTCGAACCCGATTTTGTCAGGCACTCCAGAAACACCTGCATCCCGGCTGTTAGACGTTCATCAGCGGTCGCATCCGACATCGCCTGCGCATCTTGCCAGATAGCCGCAATAAACAATACCAGGGTAACCGCCAGCAGCGCTTTATAGGGCTGACCGGTAAAGCGTCTGCGCTGTGCCATACCATATAGCCACGCCGCAAAGCTCACCACCACCGCACTGGCAAGCATGGCCGCCAACGCCGTCGTACCTGCCTGCTGTGTAAGTACCCACACCAGCCAGGCGAAGGCACCGAGCATTGGGAACGCCAGCCCACGCTTGAGGATATCCATCCAGGCACCAGGGCGGGGCAAGCGTTCGGCAATGGCCGGGAAGAGTGAGATCAGCGTAAACGGTGCAGCGAACCCGAGTGCCAGCGCGAGAAAAATACCCAGCGAAACGGCCGGGGTCTGCACCAGTGCGTACCCTACCGCCCCGGCCATAAAGGGTGCAGAGCATGGTGTCGCGACCACAATCGCCAGCGCGCCAGTTAATGCCGAGCGGGTAAACGCGCCGCGCCCGACCGAAATTTCCCCTGCCCGTTGCAGTGATAACCCCACCTCAAACACACCGAGCAGGTTCAGTGCCGCTCCCAGAATAACCAGCGCCAGCGCAGCAATCACCAGCGGTGACTGAAGCTGGAACCCCCAGCCAACAGCCATTCCACCCGCCCGTAACGCCAACAATACGCCTGCTAAGACCAGCATGGTAAAAATCACACCCAGCAGAAACCCAAGCCCTTCGGTGCGCGCACTCCGGGTATCGCCCTGATGACGTAAAATTCCTAACGCCTTAAGGGAGATAACCGGAAATACACAAGGCATGAAGTTGAGAATAATGCCGCCCACAAAGGCGGCCAGCATCGCTGTTAACATAGCAAACCCCGGCGGCTAAATTACGAATGCGAATTTGCGTATTTTTTCACGGCATCCATGGTTTTCTGGATGTGCTCGTCAGGGTTACGATCGGTATAACTCATCAGGATCTTGCCATCCGGTGCGATAACGAATGAAGTACGGTCAGACACCGTTTTACCGTTCATCTGCATCAACGTCTGGTATTCGGCTGCCACTTTCGCGCCAGGATCAGCCGCAACGGCAAATTTATCGCGACACTCCAGCTTCGAGAACTCATCCACCTGATCGACGTTGCCGGCGGTTACCCCCACCACAGTTGCCCCCAGTTTTCTGAAGTCATCCGTCGCTTCAGCGAAAGCATGAGCCTCAAGGGTGCAGCCTTTGGTAAAGGCCGCCGGGAAGAAATAGAGCACCACCGGGCCTTTCTGCAGCGCCTGCTGAAGGGAGAAAGTGAGCGGTTTACCGCCAAGCGCGCCCTGCAGACTGAAATCCGGCGCTTTCGCACCCGCTTCAAGGGCAGCATGAGCACTCAGGGTGAAAAGGGAAAGACTCAAAACGGCGGCGGCTGACAAGGTTTTCAAACGTTTCATGGTCGGCTCCATCAGGGAAAAAGGTGCTGTATGAATAATAGTTCGCACGCTAACGCCTGAAGGTTTCGCTCACGGATAAAAAAAATCCGCAAGGGTCGCTTGCGGATCTTTGCTTACGTTCTGCGGAGGCTATTCATCTTTCACCACAATCAATGGCTCAATATCGCTCTCTTTCTTCACCACCAGCGAGTCGTCACCGCGCAGGCAGGTTCCGCCGTAGTTACCGCCCACGGTAAAGGTACAAACCTGAATGTGTTTGCCATCAACGTTTGGCAGGCACCACAGCTGCTGGTAGATGTTTTTGCGGTCGACAAACTTGCCGCTGGATTTATCCAGCAGCTCATCCTCAGGGCTGATCAAATCGATATTGCTGCCGCAGCGTCCGGCAATCGGTTTAACGGCATAGCCGGTCTGTTTCAGCAGGTCGTTAACCTCAAAATCGGTATCAAGCAGGTAACGATGGTTCGGGAACAGTTGCCAGAGTACCGGGAGGATCGCTTTGTTGCCGGGAATAACCGTCCACAGCGGTTCAAACACCAGAACTTCCGGGCGCAGCAGGACGTCGATCAGCCGGACTTCACTCTCGGGATGTCCGGTACGGATCGGTACTGCGGCATACTCGGTTTCGCTCACCTCGCGGATTTGTTCGATTGCGGTTTCCCACGCCCAGGTCTTCCACACGCAATTCACGTGACGGCCTTCGTCGTCAATCAGTTGTCCGGCAGCATCCCAGCTCAGGGCACTGAGCCCATGCAGAATTTTGGTTTCAAACCCGGCCTGCAACAAAGAACGCTGAATAAAGAGCGCGTGATAATCCTCCTCGACATCGTTGTCCTGCATGATGTGCACAAACGGACGCGCATGGCTGTGTTTCCACGCCCCGGTCAGTTCTTCCAGCAACCCTTCCGCCGGATTGTGCCCGTTGCCGCGGTAACCGTTTTTGACCCACTCTTCGAGGATTAACCCACCCTCAGTGTGACAGGATGCGGAATCAGCGTTGTACTCGTAAACCTTGATGCCCCGCTCATCCATGCAGAAATCCATACGACCGGTAATCATGTGGTGACGGCGCCATTGCCAGGAGAGACGCAGACGTGGCCAGAGGATTTTAGGGATGTCGAAAAGTGCCAGTAAGTTGTCGTCTTTCAACACTTTGTCGGTCGCGTGCAGGTACATCAGGTGCAGTTCGTTAGTCGCTTTGATCAGCTCCTGCTCGGCGCTTTCCGTGATGGTGAAGTACTGGCAGGGATCTTTATTGATAAAGTGGCCGTTCGCGCGGACATATGCTTGCTGCAACGTGTCGTTTTCGTTAAGCCATTTACCGTCGAACTGACGTTTGTTTTTCAGCCGCGCGCCGCTGATTTTCAACAACGCACCGTCGATTTCCGGCTGGGGAATGCTGTGTTCGGTGTCGTCCGTCTGGATCATCCAGCCGAGAATTTCAGTGTCGGTGAAGGTGTCATGAATGGTGTAGCACCCGTTCTCGACACTCAAACGCAGCTCGCGCGTCCACTGCTGCCCAAGCGGCAACGGAGAGTGGATGACGTTCTGCTCCGCGATACGGACCTTATCGTCCAGAAGTTGGGTAATAACCGCAACGTGGCCGGTCTCATGAAACTCCCCACCCTTTTGCCAGATAAGCAGCGCTCCGGCTCGCGGCGCGCGTTTTGAGCCATTGGCGAAGGCCTGCAGCGGCAGAATGTTATCGTTCACCACCTGGCGCAAAAAACGCAGGGAGAAGATCTCCCACGCCATGCCGACATCGGTAAAAACGAAACCATAGTTGAGGAACAGGAAACGGCGGGCAAACTCAACACATTGCCACTTGTGGCCCATGTATTCGTTGCCGATATAGCTGCGAAAATCCGCATCTTCCGGGTACTTACGCGGATCAAGACTGCCGTAATTTGAAGAGTAAATCGCCACGCCACCCGGCGCATAGCCTAATAACGTCCCGAATGGCGCGTCACTGCTTAACTTTCCTTTACGCATGTATCCAACCTAAAACAGGCAGGCGGCAATTTTTTTAAAGGGTTGTCGTCGTCTGCACGTTGTAATTAACCTGACAGAGGTGGATTTATCATACACCTACACTGACCGTTGCGCTCACATCGTTAAACGGTCGCTTCATCTCCTGCTAAACTCCCTCAACACATCACTCAAAAGGCAGGCCAACATGTCAGACAACACTTATCAGCCACCGAAAGTGTGGGAATGGAAAAAGAACAACGGCGGTGCATTCGCCAACATCAACCGTCCCATCTCCGGTGCGACACATGAGAAAGAACTCCCTGTGGGTTCTCATCCGCTTCAGCTCTACTCCCTGGGAACACCGAACGGTCAGAAAGTAACGATTATGCTCGAAGAGCTGCTGGCGCTGGGCGTAACAGGGGCCGAGTACGATGCGTGGTTGATCCGCATTGGCGAAGGCGATCAGTTCTCCAGCGGCTTTGTTGAGGTGAACCCAAACTCGAAAATACCCGCACTTCGTGACCACTCCACGACCCCACCGACGCGCGTATTTGAATCCGGTAGCATTCTGCTTTACCTGGCAGAAAAATTTGGTCACTTCCTGCCAAAAGATCCTGCAGGCCGCACAGAAACCCTGAACTGGCTGTTCTGGCTGCAAGGGGCCGCCCCGTTCCTCGGCGGTGGTTTTGGCCACTTCTACAACTACGCGCCGGTGAAAATTGAATATGCGATTGACCGCTTCACCATGGAAGCCAAACGCCTGTTCGACGTGCTGGATAAACAACTCGCCCGCGGCCGTTATGTGGCAGGTGAAGAATACACCATCGCCGATATGGCAATCTGGCCGTGGTTTGGCTGCGTCGCGCTGGGGAGCGTATATAACGCCGCCGAGTTCCTGGACGCGGAGAAGTACACCAACGTTCAGCGCTGGGCGAAAGACATTGCGCATCGCCCAGCCGTGAAGCGTGGACGTATCGTGAACCGCACCAGCGGTGAGTTGAACGAGCAGCTCCACGAACGCCACGCTGCGAGTGACTTCGATACCCATACTGAAGACAAACGTCAGGCATGATGACTGGCCGGGCGGGTCACCGCCCGGCTGCAAGGATCCTTTCCCAGGGCATGATTAGCCTAAAGGCTGACCCTATATTGCTGGCACTATTTGTCCGTTTTTCTCACACCAGACGGTGAGACACGACGAATTAACCGACAGCAGTCACAAAGGATCTGTTATGAAACTTATTAAAACAACGCTGGTTATCAGCGCTCTCATTTTTTCTACCTCGGGAATGGCCATCGACAAAACCGCTGCCGGCGCGGTAGCAGGCGCGGCTATTGGCGCAGCCACGGGCAAAGATCTGAAATCAACCGTTGGCGGCGCCGTCGTTGGTGCAGGCACGGGTGCGATGTTCAAAAACGGCGAAAAAGGCAAAGACGCACGTAAGGGCGGTGCCGTAGGTGCTGTGGTTGGCGCGGGCGCGGCTGCGGTGACAGGCAATAACGTGCTGAAAGGTGCGGCCGTTGGCGCGGGTACAGGCGCGCTGATTGGTGAAGCGACGCACTGATAAGATCTCGCCGGGCGACACTGCGTTTTGCCCGGCCTCATTGTTGTTCATTCATAATCCCCGCACTAAATCTCTAATTTCTGCGATCCGCTTTCAGAAATAACATCTTCCCCCCTGTCACAACGATGTTAACAATTGCCAGTCGTAGCCTGAAGATTACAATGCATTTGCTTATCGTAAACTACAGGCTACAATAATGGCTAAAGTTAAACACTACATCACAGCAGACGGGTATGACCCTTTTGATGCATATCTGAGAAGTGTGAAAGATCCCATAGCAAAAGCCATGATTGCTACGCGTGTCGCCAGAATGTCAACGGGTAACTATGGTGATTGCAAGCCATGCAGAGAGAGCGTTTCAGAGCTCAGAATTAACCAGGGGCCGGGTTACCGTGTCTATTTCAGCGAAGTCTCCGATCCGGAAGATGGCGCAGTGAGTCTGGTGTTATTGACTGGTACGAAAAAAAAGCAAAATGCAGATATTGAAAGGGCCGTTGAGTACCTCAACGACTACAACCGCAGAATATAAGAGGAAATCGTAATGGCTAAATCAGTACTACATGATGACGCAATGGTACAGCTCCTGAAAGATTCTCCGGATTTCGCGCCCGTATATCTTCATCAGGCTTTCATTGAAATTGACGAGCCCGGAGGCTATGAGGCGTTCATGCTGGCTTTACGGCATGTCATTGAAGCCTCTGGCGGGATGACTGTCATTGCTAAACGTGCAGGTATTTCCCGCGAATCACTCTATAAATCACTCTCACCAAACGGTAACCCCTCATTTAAGCGTATCGCAGAAGTGGCATCTGCAACGGGATACCCGATTTCCCGAATTGCAGCTGCAGGGTTAAACGCACCAGCGTGAGACGCACGTCAAAACACGCCCGAAAGTGCTAGCCGGACGAAGCATCAATGACGATCGTCATACTGAAACGCTATTGGAAAAGGCGGTAGGAGACATGCCTGCATGCCGCCTCACCAGTTGCATTAATACTTAATGTCCCGCGCTTTTTGCCGTCCGGCCTGTTTCATCTGACGCTTGTCCTGACGGCAGTCGTGATTACTCTGGTTATTGTTCGCCACGCAGGTCTGCTTCACCTGCCGTGACGCGTCGCGGGTTTCCTGCCTGACATCACGCGACACACGCCGCTCCTGCGCCTGCTGGGTCGCACTGGCAAAAACCGAGAACAGCATCAGAAAAATGAAAGAGATAACAGGGATAACTGACAACGATCTGTTCATAGCAACACCTCATAGAAGAGAGCCCAGAACGTCAGGGGGTTAGCAAAAGAATAGCAGTTTCAGCGCTCGCTGAATGAGGAAGGCGTTAATAATGCAAGGCCACACCAGGCGGCCTTGCAACGTTGCGTTATGCCGTCAGGCGGAACTTCTGCACCGAGCGCTGAAGCTCTTCGGTCTGGCGCTCCAGCGCCGCCGCTGCCGCAGAAACCTCTTCCACCAGCGAGGCGTTCTGCTGGGTAACACCGTCCATCTGCGTAATGGCAATCCCGACCTGAGAAATACCCTTACTTTGCTCCTCAGAGGCGGAAGCGATTTGCTTCATAATGGTCGTCACTTCCGTCACGTCGCGCAAAATCGCATCCATGGTGGTGCCCGTGTCGCCCACCAGTTGGGCCCCCTGCTCTACGCGGTTAACAGAATCAGCGATCAGCCCTTCAATTTCTTTTGCCGCGTTGGCGCTGCGGCTTGCCAGGTTACGGACTTCACCCGCCACCACGGCGAAACCACGGCCCTGTTCACCCGCGCGCGCCGCTTCAACGGCCGCATTGAGTGCCAGAATATTCGTCTGGAAGGCAATGCTGTTGATGACGTTAGTGATTTCAGCAATTTTCTTCGAGCTTTCAGAAATGCCGCTCATGGTGGTCACCACTTCTTCCACCAGCGAGCCGCCACGGCTGGCAGTGGTCGATGCCACATCTGCCAGTTGGCTTGCCTGACGCGCGCTTTCCGCGTTCAGTTTCACAGTTGCAGTCAGTTGTTCCATGCTGGCAGCCGTCTCTTCCAGTGCAGCAGCCTGCTCTTCAGTACGGGAAGAGAGATCGTTATTACCGCTGGAGATTTCCGTCGCACCGCGCCAGATATTTTCACTGCCGGAGCGGATCGTGCTGACCGCTTCGCGCAGACTGTCCTGCATCGCGCTCAACAAAGGAACCAGCTGTCCCACGCAGTTGCGGCCGAAAGGTTCAATTGGCTGACTGAGATCGCCCAGGGCAATCTGGCGGAACTGCTGGCGAATGCGGCCCAGCGGTTTGACCAGCATCGCGACCAGGTAGCGGTCGGTGAAAAGCAGGATCAGCAGGCCAATAATGGTGGCGGTGATAATCACCGTACGGGTCATACTGGTCAGGTTGTCCACCACCACACGGGTGCTGTCGAGCGCCTTAGCGGCCGCGTTGTTAAAGTTCTCAGCTGCGGCACCAAACGCGCGGCTTAGCGGTGGGGTAACGTTATTGGCCTGCTGGCGATAGCCATCCAGAGTCTCCAGCTTCGCCTGCTGCATTTGCGGCGTGACACCTTGATCAAGCAGCGCCTGCCAGGTACCGATGACCTGAGCAGAAATCTGTTCGTCCATCGGTCCTGGCGAGATCGCTTTCATCTCGGCGAGTTTCTTACCCATGTTATCCAGAGCCTGTTGGGCAGAGGCCAAATCCGGCGTGCCACCTGCGGCTTTGACTTCCATCGCACGGCTCAAACGGGTCACGAAGCGGAAATATTGATCATTACCCTGACTGAGTACCGTCATCTGTTTGACCAGTTGACGATCCACGTCATTGCCATCCGAAACACGCGAAAGGGACCAGGTACTGTACAGACCAACACCCGCCCACATTAAACAAAAGATCCCGAGGATCGTCAGCATGACGAAGCGGATCGTGAAATTACGGAGCATATTCATAAGTCTTCCTTGCCGTGAGGGTGAATTCGCCCAGAGGCGAGTACTTCTCTCGTTATCGGCAGGAACCGGGGAAATTATAACGTTTTGTGATCATTTTTGATTAGCGTGGCTTCATTGGTCACACAGCTGTCATTAACCATTATCCCCGCGCTTAGTTATGTCATTTGTGTTGTGATAAGTTCAGAATGAAAACGTTGTTTCGAAAATTCAACGATAAGAAAGGAGACATCATGTCCTGGACCCCTGACCCCGCCCGCTATGAAAATATGCAGTACCGCTACTGTGGAAAAAGTGGCTTGCGCCTGCCAGCACTGTCGCTTGGTTTGTGGCATAGCTTTGGCCACATACACCCTCTCGAATCCCAGCGCGCGCTGCTGCGTAAAGCCTTCGATCTCGGTATTACCCATTTTGATCTTGCCAATAACTACGGCCCACCAGCGGGTAGTGCGGAAGAAAATTTTGGCCGCCTTCTGCGGGAGGATTTTGCCGGCTATCGCGACGAACTGATTATCTCCACGAAAGCGGGTTACGACATGTGGCCGGGGCCGTATGGGTCAGGCGGTTCGCGCAAATATCTGCTTGCCAGTCTCGATCAAAGTCTGAAGCGGATGGGTCTGGAGTATGTTGATATTTTCTATTCCCATCGCGTCGATGAAAACACGCCGATGGAAGAAACCGCCGCGGCACTGGCTCATGCAGTGCAAAGCGGTAAAGCGCTGTATATCGGGATTTCATCCTATTCAACGGAGCGCACTCAGAAAATGGCGGACCTGTTGCGGGAGTGGAAAATTCCGCTGCTTATTCATCAGCCATCCTACAATCTGCTCAACCGCTGGGTAGATAACACCGGCCTGCTGGATACGCTTAAGAAAAACGGGACGGGTTGCATTGCGTTTACCCCGCTGGCGCAGGGGTTGCTTACCGGCAAATACCTGAACGGGATCCCTGAAGATTCTCGCATGCAGCGCGAAGGTAAAAAGGTGCGCGGTCTGACGGAAAAAATGCTGACCGAAGCCAATCTCAACAGTCTGCGTTTGCTGAGTGAAATGGCCCATGTCCGCGGACAGACAATGGCGCAGATGGCACTAAGCTGGTTGCTCAAGGATGAACGCGTCACCTCAGTGCTGATCGGTGCAAGCCGCCCGGCACAGATCGAAGAAAACGTTCGGGCCCTGGATTACCTGCACTTCAGCAAAGATGAGCTGGAAAGGATTGATCGACATGTTGCGGACGGGGAGTTGAACCTGTGGCAGGCATCATCGGATAAATAGGCCTTTTTCGCCCCCTCAGCCCGTAGGCAGAGGGGGACAAGTATTTTACTTCTTACTGATCTTGTCCAGATACCCCATCACAAACGCTGACAACACAAACGTCAGATGGATAATGACGTACCACATCAGTTTGTTATCCGGGACATTTTTCGCGTCCATAAATACGCGTAGCAGGTGGATAGAGGAGATCGCAACAATCGACGCGGCCACTTTATTCTTCAGCGACGAGGCATCCATTTTGCCCAGCCAGTTGAGCTTCTCTTTACGCTCATCAATATCCAGCTGGGAGACAAAATTTTCATAGCCGGAGAACATCACCATCACCAGCAATCCGCCCACCAGCGTCATATCCACCAGAGACAGCAGAACCAGAATCAAATCCGCTTCAGCAATGGAAAAAATGTTCGGCAGAACATGCCAGATTTCCTGAAAGAACTTAATCGTCAGTGCGATCAGCGCCAGCGAAAGGCCAAAATAGACGGGAGCCAGTATCCAGCGAGAGGCGTACATGGCATTTTCAAAAAAGCGTTCCATAAAGTCCTGTTTGCAAAAGAAACCAGCGCCCAGTATATCGCAACGGCGCTGACTGTTTGCAATAACTCAACGGTACGTCACTCAGACGTTATCCGGGTTAACCTCCGGACGCGCATACTCCGGCCAGACAAGCGCCACCAGCTCAGGGTAGGCTTCCAGACTGAACTCACGAAAACACTGACGCAGATTTAATACGTCGAGGTCGGAATATGACACCTTCTCACCGTTCAGACAGCGCTTTTTGATATTATCATAATATTTATACACTGCTGAATTCAGGTCGCTGCAGCGACGCTGTGCCTCAAACAGTCCGGGCGTATCATTAATTTCCGACATTTTCATGCGTTTAATTGTCGCATGCAAAAAGTCGATATATTCATGGTTCACTCGCCAGTACCAAACAGGCGTTACTGAGTTCATCAATACGGAGAAATGATCTTCCCCTTCCTCTTTTGTCATCCGCTCAGGTTGCGGTGGTTCACTGATGTCTTTCGACACTTTCGTTTTATTGAATTCCTGCATCAATAAAAGAACACCAGCGGTCAGTAATAGTAATGTGATGACCGTGTAAAAGATGCTGTTCATGGGTAGGCTCCATTTTTTTTGATTTTAAAATTGCCTCATGATATTGTCAACGAATCTCACGCCTTTACCAACCCCACCCTGTTGAAATTAAAGGAAATTAAAAATGCTGCCCGACTATCTCGTCCCGGCTAAGTACCACATTGCGTCTGTGGAACAGCACCCCGCGGAAGCAGAAAAAGAGGCGAGTTTCACTCAGGGAAAAAGAAAGCTCTCCGATTTCGAGCCTGACATATTAATTGGCGTTTCCCAAACTGGGAAATCACGTAATATGTTGCTGGAAGAGCACGATCGCCATATAAAGGACCGCTTATTTCGCGCTATAAAAATTGAAGCCTTTGTCCATCTGTTGAATGACCTGCAAGCCGAAGGTGAAATAGATGCCCAGAAACTAAGTCAAATAATGGCCGAGAAAACTGAAGAAATTAATGAAGCGGGCAATGAAATTTGGCTTAATTTAATTACGCGCGAAAAAAACAACCCAATTTTTTATAACCTGGGGGAAGATTAACGTGAAAGAAATTAAAAACAACGACGTTTATTTGACTTTAGATGATAAAAAAAGTGATGAATTTATCTTAAAGCAAAATCTCGAGGCACTGCGAACCACAAAAAATACCGAGATGACGCGTATTACACAAGACCTGGTATCGATCCCGGCCACACTGGTCCGTCTGAAATGGCAGAATCGCCGCGAAATTTATCCGCTACAGGTGAAAGAAGAAATTTACGGTGCGGTGATGAACGCCATCATTGAACAGCGGCCAGAACTGAAAGAGAAGCTTCTCGGACGTCTCGAGGCCAATTATCAGTACCTGCTTGCCAGAGAAATCGCCACCCTGCGTCTGACGCGCAAGCTGTCAGACGGTGAGTACCGTACCTCAAACGTCACCTGCGTTGCGCTTGATGAGGATGCGCTGGCAACTTCCCCTACCGCACCGACAGATAACAAAAAAACATAAACCGACAGACCAAAAAAAAAGCCGGCTTTCGCCAGCTTCTTTATCACTTCGAGGCCGCTTTCTCTTCGCCGACCAGTCCTATCTTCAGATAACCCGCCTGATGCAGTGTGTCCATTACCTTCATCATGGTTTCATAATCGACGGTTTTATCCGCACGGAAGAAAACCGTGGTGTCCTTCTTGCCGCCAGTGAGCTGATCCAGCGCCGGGATGACTGAGTCGGCCGTCACCGGGTCGTTCCCGAGGAACATGGATTTATCCGCTTTTACCGAGATATAGATTGGCTTCTCCGGGCGCGGCTGCGGCTGGCTGGAAGAAGCGGGTAGATTCACCTTCACATCCACCGTCGCCAGCGGCGCAGCCACCATGAAGATAATCAGCAGAACCAGCATAACGTCGATAAACGGCGTTACGTTGATTTCATGCATTTCGCCGTTATCGTCCAGATTTTCGTTCAGACGCATCGCCATAGCATCAACCTGCGCGCAGTTTAGATGCCGCATGCACCGGCTTAACCGAGCTGGCATTCAAATCAAGATCGCGACTTTGCAGCAACAGAACCTGCGCGGCAACATCACCGAGAGTAGCTTTGTAACTGCCAATCATACGCGCGAAGATGTTGTAGATAACCACAGCCGGGATTGCGGCAACCAGACCGATCGCCGTCGCCAGCAGCGCTTCCGCGATACCCGGCGCAACCACCGCAAGGTTGGTAGTTTGAGACTGCGCGATACCGATAAAGCTGTTCATGATGCCCCAGACCGTACCGAAAAGCCCGATGAAAGGAGAGATCGCACCGATCGTCGCCAGATAACCATTGCCACGGCCCATATGTCGACCAACAGCAGCAACACGACGCTCCAGACGGAAGCCGGTACGTTCTTTAATACCTTCGTTATCTTCACTGCCAGCGGAAAGTTCCAGCTCATTCTGAGCTTCATTAACTAACAGGGTGGTCAGGCTTTTTACGTGGAAGGATGAGGTCATATCTGAAGCCTGATCCAGAGAGCGGGCTTCAGCCAGTTGCTGTTGCTCCCGCTTAAGGCGACGCTTCTGTGCAAGCAGCTCAGCACTCTTGCTGAAGAAGATAGCCCAGGTGACAACGGACGCCAGAATCAGGCCGATCATCACAATCTTAACCACGATGTCAGCATGTTGATACATGCCCCAAACGGAGAGATCCGTCTGCATCAAATTATTACCCACTCTGTATCTCCAGGACGCAAATCACAAAATCTGAACGTAATAATATCAAAACGTCGTCGAATTGATAGTAGTTCTCATTAGTATTTACATGGTGCCGTAATTTTCGCTCACTTTCCTTGCGCTTACGCAGTAAAAATTTCTTATGCGGTTTTTTGCTAATATTTTCTGCTTATTCGATAAGCATCCGGGTGCAGTTTTTTACAATCGTGGTAGTCTGGACGTCCAGACGTATAAAAACAGGGTTAGCGAACATGACAAAGAAGCATCTTGATACCACGCTGGTACAGGCTGGACGCAGCAAGAAATACACTCAGGGATCGGTCAATAGCGTGATTCAACGAGCCTCCTCACTGGTATTTGATACCATTGAGGAGAAAAAAATCGCCACGCGTAACCGCGCAAAAGGCGGACTTTTTTATGGTCGTCGTGGCACGCTAACCCATTTTTCACTCCAGGAGGCCATGTGCGAACTGGAAGGCGGCGTGGGCTGTGCGCTGTTCCCGTGTGGGGCGGCAGCCGTCGCCAATACTATTCTGGCGTTTGTGGAACAAGGCGATCATATCCTGATGACCAACACCGCCTATGAACCCAGCCAGGACTTCTGCACCAAAATCCTCAGTAAGCTCGGCGTAACAACCGGTTGGTTCGACCCGCTGATCGGTGAAGGCATCGCTGAACTTATTCAGCCAAACACGCGCATTGTGTTCCTGGAATCTCCAGGGTCTATCACCATGGAAGTCCACGACGTCCCGGCAATCGTGAAAGCGGTTCGCAGCAAAGCGCCAGAGGCGATCATCATGATCGACAACACGTGGGCGGCTGGCGTGTTGTTTAAAGCACTGGAATTCGACATTGATATCTCGATTCAGGCGGCGACCAAATACCTGATTGGCCATTCTGACGGCATGATTGGCACTGCGGTATCCAATGCACGCTGCTGGGATCAACTGCGTGAAAATGCCTACCTGATGGGGCAAATGGTGGATGCGGACACCGCCTACATGACCAGCCGCGGGATCCGTACACTGGGTGTGCGCCTGCGTCAGCATCACGAAAGCAGCCTGAAAATAGCCGAATGGCTGGCGCAACACCCGCAGGTTGAACGCGTCAACCATCCTGCGTTACCGGGCAGCAAAGGCCATGAATACTGGCAACGTGACTTTACGGGGAGTAGCGGTTTGTTCTCATTCGTTCTTAAAAAACGGCTGGATAATGACGAACTGGCAAACTATCTGGATAATTTTACCCTCTTCAGCATGGCCTACTCCTGGGGCGGCTTTGAATCCCTGATCCTGCCTAACCAACCGGAGCAGATTGCGGCTTTACGTCCCGGCGGCGAAGTGGACTTCAGCGGAACTCTGATTCGACTGCATATCGGTTTAGAAAATGCAGACGATTTAATTGCGGATTTAACAGCAGGGTTTGAACGTATCGTGTAGAGTGCTGGCTGAAAATGTACTCCCTGGACGTTTTTGTGAACATTGCCACCAGAAAAGTCCGCATTAGTTGCGCCCGGGATCAAACCCGAAGCGCAAATAAAGGAGTACAATAGCTCTATATCTGCTGTTCCACAGGAAAGTCCATGGCTGTTATTCAAGATATTATCGCAGCGCTCTGGCAACACGATTTTGCCGCGCTGGCGGACCCTCACGTCTTAGGTATCGTCTATTTCGTGATGTTCGCGACTCTGTTTCTGGAAAATGGATTACTGCCAGCGTCATTTTTACCCGGTGACAGTTTGCTTTTACTTGCCGGGGCGTTAATCGGCAAAGGTGTCATGGACTTCACGCCAACGATGGTGATCCTCACTTCCGCAGCCAGTCTGGGTTGCTGGCTGAGCTATTTGCAGGGCCGCTGGCTTGGGAACACGCGCGTCGTGAAAAGCTGGCTGGCGCAGTTACCGCATAAATATCATCAACGTGCGACCTGCATGTTTGATCGGCACGGCCTGCTGGCACTGCTGGCCGGGCGTTTTTTGGCGTTTGTTCGCACGCTTCTGCCAACAATGGCAGGCATTTCTGGTCTGTCGAACCGCCGCTTCCAGTTCTTCAACTGGCTGAGCGCCCTGTTGTGGGTTGGTGTGGTCACGACGCTCGGCTACGCGCTGAATATGATCCCGTTCGTGAAACACCACGAAGATCAGGTGATGACCTTTCTGATGGTGCTGCCGATTTTCCTGCTGGTGGCAGGGCTGGTAGGGACCATTGCGGTAGTGATTAAGAAAAAGTACTGCAGTGCATAAACAAAAGCCGGGTGGCGCTACCGCTTACCCGGCCTACGCTTCCCCTTCACGCTCCCTGCATGGTTCTGATACGTGACGCATCTTCCCCCGGCGTGACGCCGAAGTAGCGCTTAAATTCCCGACTGAACTGCGATGCACTTTCATAGCCCACCCGCATCGCCGCCGCGCTGGCCTTCATACCATCGTGGATCATCAGCATCCGCGCCTTATGCAGACGGTAGGTTTTGAGGTATTGCAGCGGTGAAGTGCTGGTGACCGACTTAAAATTATGGTGAAACGCCGAGACACTCATATTCGCTTCTGCAGCGAGTTGGTCGACGCTCAGGTTTTCCGTGTACTGACTTTCAATACGTTTTAGCACGCGGCTTATCAGGCTGAAGTGGGTCTGTCGGCTCACCAGCGCAAGTAAGGCCCCCCCACCCGGCCCCAGCAGTACATGGTAGAGGATCTCGCGGATAATCTGCTTGCCGAGAATTCGTGCATCCAGCGGCCTTTCCATCACGTCCAGCAGACGCTCAATGGCACAGAGGATCTCTTCAGATAATGTCGCGGAGTTAATCCCGCTTGATGCCATTGATGGCTGGAAAAGCTCGTCTTCACCAATCTCCATCAGCAGCTCCTGCAACTGAAGAATATCGACATTGACGCGAATACCTGCCAGCGGAACGGCCTCTGTCGCGAAAGTTTCACATTCAAAGGGTAAAGGTACTGTCAGCAGCAGGTATTCATTTGTGTCGTAACGGAAAACACGTTCATTGATATAGCCAATTTTATGGCCTGAAAAGAGAAAAACGATGCCGGGCTGATACATGACCGGCGTACGCGTCCCGGGTTGGGTACCGTAGAGCAGGCGAATGTCCGGCAGCAAATTGCTGACACCATTTTCATTATCTATCAATCTCTTAATCTGCATTGTGAGCTGATGACAGATCGCTTCACGGTTCATGTTACGTTACTCCGGGTACGGTTTCCGACGTTGATAGTGTGCGTGCTTTTCCGCACTTTCTCCAGCGCTCTGTAGAAATGGGCAAGACATCGGCAGGAATGTGCATTGAGAGGATAGCCCCGGACAGCCACAATGTGCAGCATCAGGTAGCCTTCTGCGCCACCACGATTTTTCACCCACATAAGGGAACGAGCAATGAACAACTTTAATCTCCACACCCCAACCCGCATTCTGTTTGGTAAAGGCGCTATTGCCGAGTTGCGCGCACAGATCCCTGCTGACGCCCGCGTACTGATCACCTACGGTGGCGGCAGCGTGAAAAAAACCGGCGTGCTGGATCAGGTTTACAGTGCCCTGGAAGGTCTGGACGTGCGCGAATTCGGCGGCATTGAACCAAACCCGTCTTACGAAACGCTGATGAACGCAGTGAAAATCGCCCGCGAAGAGAACATCACCTTCCTGCTGGCCGTTGGCGGTGGCTCAGTGCTGGACGGAACCAAATTCATCGCCGCGGCGGCACATTACGCTGACGGTATCGACCCATGGCATATCCTGGAAACCCGTGGCAGCGACGTGAAAAGCGCTATCCCGATGGGCTCCGTACTGACTCTGCCAGCCACGGGCTCTGAATCCAACAAAGGTGCCGTGATCTCCCGCAAAACTACGGGTGATAAGCAGGCCTTTATGAACGAACATGTTCAGCCTGTTTTCGCCATCCTCGACCCGGTTTACACCTACACTCTGCCTGCACGTCAGGTGGCTAACGGAGTGGTCGACGCCTTTGTGCATACCGTGGAGCAGTACGTGACCTACCCGGTAGATGCCAAAATTCAGGATCGCTTCGCGGAAGGCATTCTACTGACGCTGGTTGAAGAAGGTCCGAAAGCGCTGAAAGAGCCAGAAAACTACGATGTTCGCGCCAATGTGATGTGGGCGGCAACGCAGGCGCTTAATGGCCTGATCGGTGCGGGTGTACCTCAGGACTGGGCAACCCATATGCTGGGCCACGAACTGACGGCAATGCACGGTCTGGATCACGCTCAGACGCTGGCCGTTGTTCTGCCTGCGCTGTGGAACGAAAAACGTGATACCAAACGCGCCAAACTGCTGCAGTACGCTGAGCGCGTGTGGAACATTACCGAAGGTTCTGACGATGCGCGTATTGATGCCGCCATCGAAGCGACCCGCAACTTCTTCGAAGGCCTGGGCGTGCCAACGCGTCTCTCTGGCTACGGCCTGGATGGCAGTTCTATCCCTGCCCTGCTGGCAAAACTGGAAGAACACGGTATGACCCATCTGGGCGAGCATGGCGACATCACGCTGGACGTGAGCCGTCGTATCTACGAAGCGGCACGCTAAGCGTTTTTGTCCTCCCGACTTTCGTTTTTTGACATTTCGTCCAGACTTAATGCACACCCCATCGTCGGAGAAACCCTCCGACGATGCGCACCTGAAGGAGGAAAAATGGCAAACCAAACCGTAATCAGGCTGAAGGACGGCAACGTGATGCCCCAACTGGGGCTCGGCGTATGGAAAGCCGGTAACGACGAGGTCGTCTCCGCCATTCATAAAGCCCTGGAAGTCGGCTACAGGTCGATTGATACCGCCGCTGCGTACAAAAACGAAGACGGTGTGGGTAAGGCACTGGCCAGCGCTGGCTTGCCCCGCGACGACCTTTTCATTACCACTAAGCTGTGGAACGACGATCAAAAGCGCCCCCGCGAAGCCCTGCAGGAAAGCCTGGACAAGCTCCGGCTCGAATACATCGATCTCTGGCTGATGCACTGGCCGGTTCCGGCTATCGACCATTATGTTGATGCCTGGAAAGGAATGATTGAGCTGCAAAAAGAGGGGCGGGTGAAAAGTATCGGTGTCTGTAATTTCCAGGTTCACCACCTGCAGCGCCTGATCGACGAGACAGGTATCGCTCCTGTCATCAATCAGATCGAGCTGCACCCGCTGATGCAACAGCGCCAGCTTCATGCCTGGAACGCAACCCACAATATCCAGACCGAATCCTGGAGCCCGCTGGCTCAGGGTGGTGAAGGCGTATTTGATCAGAAAATTATTCGCGACCTGGCGGATAAATACGGTAAGACGCCAGCACAGATTGTGATTCGCTGGCATCTGGATAACGGCCTGGTGGTGATCCCGAAATCGGTCACCCCTTCGCGCATCGCCGAGAACTTCGACGTCTGGGATTTCCGCCTGGATAAAGATGAGTTGGGTGAGATTGCGAAACTGGATAAGGGCAAACGGCTTGGGCCAGACCCGGATCAGTTTGGCGGATAGATAAAAAACCCCGGCTTGCCGGGGTTTTTATTTTACGCTTTACGTTTGGCTGGCTTCTTCACCGTCGTCCCACCATTCGAACGCTGGTGCACGATCGGCGTGTGCTTGGTCAACGCCGGGCGCGTATTGCGATTCTGACGGCGCGCCTCGCGCATTTCATCCAGGGTTGGAGCCGGTACCAGACAGTCGCGACGCGAGCCAATCAGATGCTTTTTACCCATCTCTTCCAGCGCCTGACGGATCAGCGGCCAGTTTTTCGGATCGTGATAACGCAGCAGCGCTTTGTGCAGACGGCGCTGTTTATCCCCTTTCGGCACCACCACGTCTTCGCTCTTATAACCAATCTTACTCAGCGGGTTTTTGCCGGTGTAATACATGGTCGTCGAGTTGGCGAGCGGTGACGGGTAGAAGTTCTGCACCTGATCCAGACGGAAGCGACGCTGTTTCAGCCACAACGCCAGGTTCACCATGTCCTCATCGCGCGTACCCGGGTGGGCAGAGATGAAGTAAGGGATCAGGTACTGCTCTTTCCCTGCCTGCTTAGAGTAGGTATCGAACAACTGTTTAAAGCGATCATAGCTGCCCATGCCCGGCTTCATCATTTTCGACAGCGGGCCTTCTTCGGTGTGCTCTGGCGCAATCTTCAGATATCCGCCGACGTGGTGTGTCGCCAGCTCTTTGATATAACGCGGATCTTCCACGGCGATATCGTAACGTACCCCGGAAGCGATCAGGATCTTCTTGATGCCTTTAAGGTCGCGAGCACGGCGATAGAGATTGATTGTCGGCTCATGGTTGGTATCCATGTGCTGGCAGATATCCGGATAGACGCAGGACAGACGACGACAGGTTTGCTCTGCACGCGGCGACTTACAGCGCAGCATGTACATGTTGGCGGTTGGGCCGCCAAGATCGGAGATCACGCCAGTAAAACCCGGTACGGTATCGCGAATCGCTTCGATCTCATTGATGATCGAATCTTCAGAGCGGCTCTGGATAATGCGTCCTTCATGCTCGGTAATAGAGCAGAACGAGCACCCGCCGAAACAACCACGCATGATGTTGATCGAGAAGCGGATCATCTCATACGCCGGGATACGGGCGTTACCATACGCCGGGTGCGGCACGCGCTTATACGGCAGTGCAAAGACGCTATCCATCTCTTCAGTTGACAGCGGGATCGCTGGCGGGTTGATCCAGATATAGCGCTCGCCGTGTTTCTGCAGCAGTGCGCGGGCACAGCCCGGGTTGGTTTCATGGTGCAGAATACGGGACGCATGCGCGTAGAGCACTTTGTCAGCTTTTACCTTCTCGTAGGACGGCAGCAGCACATACGTTTTTTCCCACGGTTTCGGGCGTGGCGGCTGCACAACAATAGCCTTCGCTTCCGCTTTCTTTGGCTCAACCGGCTTGTTATCTGCGCATGGCAAATCTTCACCATACGGATGCGGGATCGGGTCGATTTTGCCCGGCATATCAATAATACGCGAATCCACCCCACTCCAGCCCGGCAGCGCCTCTTTCACCATGATCGCGGTATTACGCACATCGCGAATACTGCTCACCGGTTCCCCTTGAGACAGACGGTGTGCGACTTCCACCAGCGGACGCTCGCCGTTACCGTAAATCAGCATGTCGGCTTTGGAATCCACCAGTACCGAACGGCGAACGGTATCTGACCAATAATCGTAGTGGGCAGTGCGGCGCAGACTTGCTTCAATGCCGCCCAGGATCACCGGTACATCTTTCCAGGCTTCTTTACAGCGCTGGGTATACACCAGGGTGGCGCGGTCCGGACGTTTGCCCGCCACGTTATCCGGGGTATAGGCATCGTCATGACGCAGCTTACGGTCAGCGGTATAACGGTTGATCATCGAGTCCATGTTGCCGGCAGTCACACCGAAGAACAGGTTGGGTTTACCCAGACGCATAAAGTCGTCTTTGCTGTTCCAGTCTGGCTGAGAAATGATCCCTACGCGGAAGCCTTGTGCTTCGAGCATACGGCCACAAATGGCCATACCGAAGCTTGGATGGTCAACGTAGGCATCGCCCGTGACCAGAATGATGTCGCAGCTGTCCCAGCCCAGTTGGTCCATCTCTTCCCGGGACATCGGCAGGAACGGTGCCGGTCCAAAGCAGGCTGCCCAGTACTGGGGCCAGGAGAAGAGGTCACGATCCGGCTGGATCAGGGAAATTGCGCTCATAATGCTTCCGAAGAAAAAATAAACAAAAGGAGCGGGATTATACGCTGTTCATCCGCCAGATTTGAAGAAAAGGATGCATGAAGCAGACAGATATTCGTGGAAGTCGTTAAAATACAGCGCCCTGTTAATTTTGGATCATAATATCCACTATATCTTCCGGTGTGTTGTCCCCGGAATGTGTTCTTGCACGGAGTTCTGTTGTGAAGTCCAACAATTCGTTACATATATCTCAGCTGCGGGTTGTCCTTCACCTCTGCGGTTTTCTGGTTCTGCTGTACAGCCTTTCGATGCTGCCGCCAATGGTCATCGCCCTGCTGAATAAAGAGCGGACCTATTTTGCGTTTTTAACCACCTTTTTAACCTTTTTCAGCCTTGGTGGACTAACGTGGAGGGCAACCCGTCATGCCGGTATTCAGCTGCGTACCCGCGACGGTTTCGTAATTATTGTGCTGTTCTGGCTGCTGTTTTCATTGATCAGCGCTATGCCGTTATGGATGGATGACGGGCTCCAGCTCTCCTTTGCTGACGCGCTCTTTGAAGGGGTTTCCGGGATAACCACTACCGGGGCAACGGTGATCGGGGACGTCAGCGCCCTGCCTAAGTCATACCTTTATTACCGCGCTCAGCTAAATTTCATTGGTGGCTTAGGCGTCATCGTATTGGCCGTCGCGGTGCTGCCGCTATTGGGTATCGGTGGCATGAAGCTCTATCAGTCAGAGATGCCAGGACCGTTCAAGGAGGAGCGTCTGACTCCCCGCCTTGCCGATACCGCGCGTACGCTGTGGGTGACTTATTTCGCGCTGGGCGCGGCCTGCACCCTGGCCTACTGGCTGGCGGGAATGTCTTTTTTTGACGCCATCTGTCACGGGCTTTCGACCGTATCGTTGGGCGGATTCTCCACCCGCAGCGAGAGCATTGGTTTTTACGACAGCCACGCAATTGAACTCGTCGCCGGCGCGTTTTCGCTGCTCTCCGCGTTCAACTTTACCCTCTGGTACGTCGCGATTGTCAGACGCACTCTGAAACCGATTCGCCGCAGCCCGGAGGTCAAATTCTTTCTGGGTGCCGCCGCGGTGGTTATTGTCATTACCGCCTGGCAGGTCTGGCATGCGGGGATGTACAACGCGACGGATAGCCTGGTTCATGCTTTCTTCCTGGCCAGTTCGATGATGACCGACAACGGTCTTTCGACGGCCGATTACGCGCACTGGCCTGCCCACACCATTTTCCTGCTGTTGAGCGCCAGCTTTTTTGGTGGTTGCGTGGGATCAACCTGTGGCGGGATCAAAGCGTTGCGTTTTCTGATCATGTTCAAACAGAGTATTCAGGAAATGAATCAACTGGCGCATCCACGCGCCCTACTGAGCATTAAGGTCGGTAAAAGCGTGGTGAATGAACGCGTCCTGCGCTCGGTATGGAGCTTCTTTTTCCTCTACGTGATGATTACGGGCTTTTTTGTCTGGTCGCTCAATCTGATGGGCTACGACCTGTTTACGTCATTTGCAACGGTAGCGGCCTGTATCAATAACATGGGGCTGGGTTTTGGCGAGACGGCCTCCACCTTCGGGACATTAAAAGAAGAGGCCAAACTGTTGATGTGCGCAGCGATGATCTTAGGGCGTCTGGAAATTTATCCGGTGCTGATCCTCTTCTCGCGCTTTTTCTGGCGGGCATAAAACATTCCCGGCGAACCGGGAATGTCGGGGGTTATGGCGCAGGGTTGACCAGCATCTGCCCCACTGACCCCCTGTCCATCATCTCCAGCGTCTGGCTGTGGAACAGGAACGGGAAGTGCGGCCACGAAGGCTGACCATAGTAGACAAGCAGTTCGACCTGGCCATCCACCCAGACGGTGTCTTTCCAGCCACGGTCTTCCGGGAAAGGCATCGCGCCGTTCACGTTGCGGATCAGGAATGACACACCTTCAATATGGAACGACTGCGGCATGTCGGAGCGAACGGTCCAGCGCTCCCAGGTGCCCTGCTGCGCGGTAATGTCGATACGGTTTACGTCCCACAGCGCGCCATTGATGCCAGGATCGTCGCCCAGGCTGATATCGCGGCTACGCACAGGCGAACCGCTCATGATCTCCTGCGGCAGCAGACGCATGGGCAGGCTGTCGGTCACCAACGGCAACAGGCCGGTTGGGCGCAGGGTCAGCACCAGGGTAGAAACAAGAATGCTCGACGGCTCAAAGAACCCTCGAATACGGTCAACAATACTTGCCGCTTCACCGCAGGTTACAGACACTTCGTCCCCATTCGTCATATCAATGAGAATTTCACGACGTTCACCCGGTGACAGCGCCAGTTGTTTGACGGAAACCGGCGCAGGTAAAAAGCCCTGGTCACCGGAGATCACGTGCAACGCGCGGCCATCACTCATTTTCAGCTGATAACGGCGCGAGTTTGAGGCGTTGAGCAGACGCAGACGCACCCAGCCACGCGAGACTTCAACGTAAGGGCTTTGCGCACCATTGACCAGCAGCGTGTCGCCGACGAAGCCACCGCTACCCGGCTCGCTGTATTCCGGCGTACCGAAATTATCCAGACGTTTGTCCTGGATAATGATCGGGAAATCATCCACACCGTAGTGATTCGGGATCGGCAGGGATTTGCTGACCTCATCTTCTACCAGCCACATCCCGGCCAGACCGTTATATACCTGTTGTGCAGTGCGGTTCGGGGTATTGGCGTGATACCACAGCGTTGCCGCACTTTGACGAATTGGCAGAACCGGCGCCCAGTCGGCATTGGGTGACATCATCCTCGGCGCACCGCCAATCAGCGGGCCAGGCACCTGTAAACCGCTGATGGTCATGGCGACATTTTCGGATGTGCGGTTACTGTAGATGAGTTTAACGTCATCGCCATTCCACACGCGTATGGTCGGCCCAAGGTAACGCCCGTTAATGCCCCATACCGGCGCACGCGTCCCCTGAGTAAAGGACCAGTGGCTGCGCTGTAATGTCAGGAAAAGCGGTTGTCCGCGACGGGATTCAATTAACGGCGGGATGGGCAGCGGCTGTTGCTGCCCGGCGGCGCTGGCTGTCAGCGGTATCGCACCCGCACAAAGGGCGATCCCAGAAGCCTGAATAAACTGACGCCGACTGAGTGACATATAAGCTCCATCTGAAACGACTAACAACGCGGGAATTCGTTTTCCCTTTAACGCCGGATTAAATCTTACCGGCGGCTTCTCTCTCTGCGACTTCTTTATCGAGCAGCGCAATATGCTGAGCCATCAGCTCGCGGCAGTGTGCTGCCAGCTCACGCACCTGATCTTTACCGTATTTGCTGGTATCGACAGGTGGCAGCATTTCGACAATCACCAACCCATTATTCAGGCGATTGAGATTAATCTTATTCGAAGTATTGGAAACACACACAGGAATAATTGGAACACCTGCCGCAATTGCGGCATGAAACGCGCCCGTTTTAAACGGCAGCAGGCCACGACCACGGCTGCGCGTCCCTTCCGGGAACATCCAGATGGATATTCTGCGTTTTTTAAAATGATTCACGACTTCCGCAATGGTGCTGTGCGCTTTTGCACGGTTATTACGGTCGATGAGCAGGTTACCCGTGAGCCAGTACAACTGGCCAAAAAACGGGATCCACAGCAGGCTTTTTTTCCCCACCGTGACGGTCGGAGGAAGAACGATATTAGAGGCCGTCACCATATCGTAGTTGTTCTGATGGTTAGCGATAAAGATGGCATTACCGAAATTCTCAGCGCCTTCTGGCAGACGTTTTTCAACCTTCAGACCAAACAGCGGCGCAAGACGACCGAACATATGGCCGAAGGTGGCAACATGCTTCGGATTACGTGGGCTGAACAGGCAATAAATTGAGCCGAAAATACAGACCAGAATGCAGTAGATAACGGTAAGAATAAGACGAACAATGTATAGCATAGCGACCTCTGAAGCCCCAACAGCTGACAATTATACTTCACCTGTGGCCAGGTAAGGACTTTATTACGAGCGCGTATTGTTAATCGCAACGCACGAATTAACAACGATTTTACGGGAAATTTTATTGAAATTCCCCCTCCGGACAGAGGGGGATATCACGACATTACTCTTCGCTGTCACCTGCGGTGCTGCGTGCAGGAGAGTCAATCTCCACGCGGTCGATACGCTGCAGGCCACGCATCAGTGAGCCGCGACGACCGCGCTCACCGACGACCTTCTGCAACTCTTCCGGACGAAGTTTGATTTTACGCTTACCGACATGAATGGTCAGCGTGCTCTGCGGCGGCAGAAGGAAGAGGTGCGCGAGACCATCTTCACCTTTCGCCGCTTCTGCCGACGGGATGTTGATGATCTTGTTACCTTTGCCTTTTGACAGTTCAGGCAGATCGCTAACCGGGAACATCAGCATACGTCCGGCGGTGGTGATCGCCAGCAACATGTCACTCTCGTTCTCAATCACCAGCGGCGGCATAACGTGGGCGTTGTCCGGCAGGCTAATCAGCGCCTTACCGGCACGGTTGCGAGAGACAAGATCGTTAAAGGTACAGATAAAACCGTAACCGGCATCAGACGCCAGCAGCAGTTTCTGCTCGTCGGATTCCATCAGCATATGGTCAACCGTGGCACCCGGCGGCAGCGTCAGCTTACCGGTAAGCGGTTCACCCTGCCCACGTGCGGAAGGCAGCGTGATCGGGTCAATCGCGTAGCTACGGCCCGTAGAGTCGATAAACGCCACCGGCTGGTTGCTCTTCCCTTTCACGGCGGCTTTGAAGCTGTCGCCCGCTTTGTAGCTCAGTCCTGGCGCGTCGATGTCGTGGCCTTTAGCGCTGCGCACCCAGCCGCTCTGAGACAGGACAATGGTCACCGGCTCAGACGGCTGCATGTCGTGCTCGTTCATCGCCTTCGCTTCTTCGCGCTCGTGCAGCGGAGAACGACGGTCATCACCGAATGCGTCGGCATCTGCCTGCAGCTCTTTCTTCAGCAAGTTGTTCATCTTGCGTTCGGACGCGAGGATCGCCTGCAGCTGATCGCGCTCTTTTTCCAGATCGTTCTGCTCACCACGGATCTTCATCTCTTCCAGTTTGGCGAGATGGCGCAGTTTCAGTTCGAGGATCGCTTCGGCCTGGGTTTCACTGATGCCAAAGCGCGACATCAGCGCAGGCTTAGGCTCGTCCTCGGTACGAATGATCTCAATCACTTCGTCGATATTGAGGAACGCCACCAGCAAACCTTCGAGGATATGCAGGCGCTTAAGCACTTTCTCCAGACGGTGGTTCAGACGACGGCGTACCGTATCGCGGCGGAACGTCAACCATTCGGTGAGGATCTCCAGCAGGTTTTTCACTGCCGGACGCCCGTCGAGGCCAATCATGTTCAGGTTGATACGGTAGCTTTTTTCCAGATCGGTGGTGGCAAACAGGTGGTTCATCACCTGCTCCATGTCCACGCGGTTGGAACGCGGCACAATCACCAGACGAGTCGGGTTCTCATGATCCGATTCGTCGCGCAGATCGTCCACCATCGGCAGCTTCTTATTGCGCATCTGGGCGGCAATCTGTTCCAGCACTTTGGCGCCAGAGACCTGATGCGGCAGCGCGGTGATCACCACCGCACCGTCTTCTTTGGTCCACACCGCGCGCATACGCACGGAGCCGCGACCGTTCTGGTAGATTTTGCGGATTTCCGCGCGGGAGGTGATGATCTCCGCTTCGGTTGGATAGTCCGGCCCCTGCACGATATCCAGCAGCTCGTCCAGCGAGGTTTTCGGTTGTTCAATCAGGGTGATGGCGGCTTTCGCCACTTCACGCAGGTTGTGTGGCGGGATGTCTGTCGCCATACCAACCGCGATACCGGTGGTGCCGTTCAGCAGAATATTCGGCAGGCGCGCAGGCAGCATCTTCGGCTCCTGCAGCGTGCCGTCGAAGTTTGGCACCCAGTCAACGGTTCCCTGACCCAGCTCGCCCAGCAGCACTTCGGCATATTTAGACAGACGGGATTCGGTATAACGCATCGCTGCGAAGGATTTTGGATCGTCCGGCGCCCCCCAGTTCCCCTGGCCATCCACCAGCGGGTAACGGTAAGAGAACGGCTGTGCCATCAACACCATCGCTTCATAACAGGCGCTGTCGCCGTGCGGATGGTATTTACCCAGTACGTCACCGACGGTACGGGCGGATTTCTTGAACTTGGCGCTGGCATTCAGCCCCAGCTCGGACATCGCGTAGACGATGCGGCGCTGAACAGGCTTCAGGCCATCCCCGATAAACGGCAACGCCCTGTCCATGATGACGTACATGGAGTAGTTCAGGTAGGCGTTTTCCGTGAATTCATGTAGCGCGAGGCGCTCTGCCATATCGCTCATTACGTGTGATTCCTCAACTCAGAAACCGAAGGGTTTCAGGCAATATTGCCGCAGATACTACCTTATCTGCCGGGTTGAGTCACAAAGAAAAAGGGCCGGATAAGCGGCCCTTTCTGGGTTATTTGTTCAGCTTGATAACCTGCTTCACATCGATTTCAAACTCGTTCCAGTCTTTATCGACCTTACCCTGGAGTTCCACTTTATCCTGCGGGGTCACGGTTACACCGTTCCAGCGCTTGTGGTCAATCTCTACCACTACCGTTCCGGTCTCGTCGCGGAAAGTGTAGCGGTCATCAGACAGGCGCTCGGTAATGTTCCCGCGCAGCTTCACCCAACTATCATCTTTCATCTCTTTCACCTTCACCGCCGTGGTGAGGTTGGCGTCATTATCGACAAAGCCGCCTGTCTGAGTTTGAGTCTGGGTTTGTGTGGCCGATGGGCCATTGAATCCCCCTTGCGCAGCAAAAACAGGGGCAGTGGTTATCATCATGATAGCGGCAATCGCAGCGAATTTTTTCATATTAACTCTCCCTTTAATCTGGTTTCGCGGTCCATTTAACAGGGTAATCCTTAACAACTTCTTAAGGGGAAAATTTATTTATTATTGCTGTACAGCAGGCGCTTACAGAGGGTTTACTGACGACATCAAGGAGGGAACATGCGCATTTTACTGGTAGAAGATGACAGGTTAATCGGCGATGGCATCAAAGCGGGTTTAGGCAAAATGGGCTTTAGCGTTGACTGGTTTACCGACGGAAAAACGGGTCAGGCTGCACTGTATAGCGCACCGTATGATGCCGTGGTGCTGGATCTGACATTACCGGAAATCGACGGGCTGGAGATCCTGCGTGGGTGGCGCGAAAGCGGGCGCAGCGAACCGGTGCTGATCCTGACCGCGCGGGATGCACTTAACCAACGCGTTGAGGGGCTGCGTCTGGGCGCAGATGATTACCTTTGTAAGCCGTTCGCCCTGATCGAGGTCGGTGCTCGTCTCGAAGCCCTGGTCCGCCGCAGCCATGGACAGACACGCAGCGAGCTTCGCCACGGCAACGTCACGCTCGATCCGACCCGTCTCATCGCCACGCTGGACGGCGAAACGCTGACGCTCAAACCCAAAGAGTTCGCGCTACTTGAGCTGCTGATGCGTAATGCAGGCCGGGTGTTGCCGCGTAAGCTGATCGAAGAAAAACTGTATACCTGGGACGATGAGGTCTCCAGCAACGCCATCGAGGTTCACGTCCATCATCTGCGTCGTAAACTTGGCAGCGAGTTTATCCGCACCGTGCATGGCATCGGCTATACCCTGGGTGACGCATGAAACTGAGCCTGAAACTACGCCTGACGCTTCTCTTCCTGCTGCTCTCCCTGACGGCCTGGTTTGCCGCCAGTCTGGTCGCCTGGCAGCAGACGACCCACAAGCTCGATAAGCTGTTTGATACCCAGCAAATGCTATTTGCCAAACGGCTGCTGACAATGGATCTGGATGAGATCCGAGCCCCCGAGCGCATGCGTGAGATCCCAAAGAAAGCTAAGCATGGTCGTCTGGATGACGACGCGCTGGCTTTCGCCATCTATACCGTCGACGGCAAAATGATACTGAACGATGGGGAAAACGGGCGCGATATTCCGTACCACTATCGACGCGACGGGTTTGATAACGGGCAGCTACAGGGCGACAACGATGAGTGGCGTTTTTTATGGCTGACCTCCCCCGACAGAAAGTACCGCGTGGTGATCGGCCAGGAGTGGGAGTACCGGCAGGATATGGCGCTGGATATAGTCAGTTCGCAGCTTACGCCGTGGCTGGTGGCGCTCCCCGTGATGCTGTTGTTGCTAATCCTTCTGTTAAGCCGTGAACTCAGGCCGCTGAAAAAACTGGCGCAGACCCTGCGTTCCCGCTCGCCAGATGCCACTGAAGCGCTGACGGTTCAGGGTGTCCCCACGGAAGTGCGCCCCCTGCTCGACTCACTAAATCATCTGTTCGCCCGCACCCAGGAGATGGTGACCCGCGAGCGCCGATTTACCTCCGATGCCGCTCACGAATTACGCAGTCCGCTGGCGGCCCTGAAAGTACAAACTGACGTGGCACAACTCTCTTCGGACGATCCGCTGGCTCAGGCAAAAGCGCTCACACAACTGCATGCGGGTATCGATCGTGCGTCCCGGCTGGTGGATCAACTTCTTACGCTTTCACGTCTGGATTCACTGGATAACCTTGACGATGTCGAACCGATCACCCTGGCCGATTTACTGCAGTCGGCCGTGCTGGATATCTGGCATCCCGCCCAGAAGGCAGGTATTGATATTCGCCTGAACATCAATGCGCCAGAGGTTACACGCACGGTTCAGCCGCTACTACTGAGCCTGCTGGTGCGTAACCTGCTGGATAACGCTATCCGTTACAGCCCGCGAGGCAGCGTGGTGGACGTAACGCTGGACACCCGAAGCTTTACTGTGCATGACAACGGCCCCGGTATTTCAGCTGATGCGCTGGTGCGCCTCGGCGAGCGATTTTATCGACCACCGGGGCAGGATGCCACGGGCAGCGGGCTCGGGTTATCCATTGTGAAGCGCATCGCCGCCCTGCACAGTATGCGTGTTTCATTAAACAATGCGGCGGAAGGCGGCTTTGAAGTGAAGGTTAGCTGGTAAGAGATTATTGCGCTGTACGCAAAAGACTTTGCACATTTTGCTCATTTTTCCGCTCCGTCCTCGCGCGTAGAATACTCGCCATACTCTCATCATCGAGGACAAATAATGAGCAACATTCTGATTATCAACGGTGCAAAAGAATTTGCGCATTCTAAAGGCCAGTTGAATGACACCCTGACCGAGGTCGCGGACGGTTTCCTGCGCGACGCCGGGCATGATGTTAAGGTCGTGCGTGCAGACAGCCATTATGACGTGAAAGCCGAAGTGCAGAACTTCCTGTGGGCTGACGTGGTGATCTGGCAGATGCCGGGCTGGTGGATGGGCGCGCCATGGACCGTGAAAAAATACATGGACGACGTGTTCACTGAAGGTCATGGTTCACTGTATGCCAGCGATGGCCGCACCCGTTCTGACGCCACCAAAAAATACGGTTCTGGCGGTCTGATTCAGGGCAAAAAATATATGCTCTCCCTGACCTGGAACGCCCCGCTGGAAGCCTTCACCGAGAACGACCAGTTCTTCGAAGGCGTGGGCGTAGACGGCGCGTATCTGCCGTTCCACAAGGCTAACCAGTTCCTGGGCATGGATCCGCTGCCAACCTTTATCGTCAACGACGTGATTAAAATGCCTGATGTCCCGCGCTATATCGCAGAATATCACAAGCATCTCGCGGAAATTTTTGCTTAACTGGTACCCTGGAATTAAAGGAGTAGTTAACCATGCTTACCGTTATTGCTGAAATCCGTACTCGTCCAGGCCAACATCACCGTCAGGCGGTGCTGGATCAGTTCGCGAAAATTATCCCGACCGTACTGAAAGAAGAAGGCTGCCATGGCTACGCGCCAATGGTGGATGCCACCACTGACGCAAGCTTCCAGGCCACCGCGCCAGACTCAATCATCATGGTTGAGCAGTGGGAAACCGTCGCTCATCTTGAAGCACACCTGCAGACCGCACAAATGAAAGCGTGGAGTGACGCGGTGAAAGGTGACGTGCTGGAAACCCACATCCGTATTCTGGAGCAAGGGGTTTAAGTTTCCCCCAGGCCCGGTAAGCGCTAGCGCCACCGGGCTTTGTTTTTAGCTGCTTTTCTTCCCCGGTTTTAATCCCCGATGAAACTCGTTGATCCGCTTCATTGATTTGATAGTGCGCTGCGGCTCAGTGGAGGCGACGGACACAATAATCATCTCCAGACACAACAGTACCGTACCATGAAGTGGGATTTTCCCCTTTTCACCGCCGCGCGGGACATGGATCACTACGCTGGCCTCTTTACTGAAACGCGAGTCCAGGGCGTTGGTCAGCAGGATAGTCGGAATACCGAGACGTTTTGCTTCACGCAGTGTGGTTTGCCCCTCCCGGTGCGCGGATTTCTGCGCCATCATCACCAGCACGTCACCGCGCTGAAGGGCGATGAGCTGTTCGGCGAGTCCTATTCCAGTACGGTTAAGCGGTGTGGCGGGTAATCCCATACGGCTGAACAACCTGGCGGTGTACTCGGCCAGAATACCCGAAGCGCCGATACCAAAAATTGCGACCTGCCTCGCCTGAGCCAGCAGTGAGACCGCCTGAGCCATCGCATAACGGTTATGGGGCTCAGATAACACTTCCAGGGTGTGCTGATGTCCTTCCAGCACAAAATCAATGCTCGCGTTGACGTCGCTGGTCAGTGTATTCACCGTGGTGGACATCTTTTCGCTGGAGCTGACCACTGGACCAAACCACTGTTCCAGCGTCTGTTTGAGATCGCGCAGCCCGGCGAACCCCAGCGCCTGAATGGCGCGTACCACGGTGGCATCTGAGGTTTTTAACAGTGCAGCAATCTCCATTGCCGTTTGTTCCATCACCGCTTCGCGGTTCTCATTGATATAGCTTGCCACCTGCAGCACGCGCGGCGTCAACTGGTGCGCACGCGAACGAAAGCGGTCACCGTAGACATCCACGCGCCCTTTCTCTTTGCGGATCACCGTGATGCCTCCGGCAGTGGTCGCCCGGCTATCTGCGATTGCACCTGCGCAGCCATCAGGCCCAAAGACGAGAAGGAATTCGAGATGGCCTCTTCACGTGAGATCAGCACGTAGTGTCCGGTTCGGCAGGCGTTCAGGAACTGACACCAGCCAGGCATTACCGCCTCCATCGCTGCCAGCTCGTCCTGCGGTTTACCCCCGGTATCCCCGCGCCAGGTAGCGAAGACGAAATCGGCATCCAGCTCCGGCAGACGCTCAGCACTAACGTCAATCCGTCCCCCTTCCGGGATGGCCTCAATAAGCGGTGGGAAGGTGAACCCGGCATCACGCAGCACACGGCCCAGCGAGTGGTAACTGTGCATGGCGTTAATCTTCCCCTGATTCGCCTGAATCACTGACACGCTAATTTTGCGGGTATCCACCGTCGCTTTCAGCGCGTTGATTTGTTCCTGATAGCGGCGCTCCAGGAGCTTCAGTCGCGCCTGCGTGCCGGTAAGTTGCGCCAGCTTGCGGTAGATTTCCGGTGCACCACCGTCGAGGTGATCGATGCTTACCGTCGGGGCAATTTTTTGCAGCTGTTCCACCGGCGTGTTGCGGGTCGGCTCGGTGATAATCAGGTCCGGTTTTGCGGCGGCGATGGCTTCAATGTCGATATCCGCAGTGCCGATAAACTTGATGTCAGAATTATCGAAATCGACACCCGTCAGCATACCGCTGGAGCGCAAAAAGTGGCTGCCGTCCGGTCGCGTGCGGCCGTGGCTGGCTACCGGTGGCACACCCAGCTCAATCAGCGGGATGGTGATATCCAGGTCATGCAGCGAGACAATCCGTTTCGGATGAACCGGCACAACGACCTTGCGCCCCAAATCATCGGTAAATGTCTGAGTCGGTTCTGCCGCGCTCACCGCAAACCCTACCAGCAGCAACATCGAAAAAAGTACGCGCATCTTCTGTCCCCTAAAATCTGTCCCGACGCTGCCAGAGCAACAGCAGGAAAAACGGTCCGCCAATCAATGAAATCACAATTCCCGCTGGCAATTGCAGCGGGAGAAATGCCAGACGCCCGACGTTATCCGCCAGCAACACCAGCAGTGCCCCCAGCACAGCACTTCCCGTCAGGAGCGCGGTTTGCCCACCACGTAGCAGCAGGCGTGCCATATGCGGGGCAATGAGTCCCACGAAACCAATACTGCCTACGCAGGAGACGCAGGCCGCCGTCAGCACCACCGGGGCAAGGACGCGCAGCAGCGCCAGTCGGGTTGTATGCACGCCGAGGCCTGTTGCGGCCTGATTACCGAGTAACGCAACATCGGCGGCACGCGCGGTAAACAGTAACAACGCAAACGCGGGAAGCGTCCAGAGTGCGGCCAGCCCCACCAGCGTCCAGTTTGCCGCATGCAGGCTTCCAGCCAGCCAGAGCATTGCCGTCTGCACGTCACGCACGTCGGCGGTGGTCATAAAGACGCCCATTGCGGCAGCAAAGGCCCATGACACACCGATGCCAATCAGGATGAATCGCGGACGCGAGATATCACGCGCCAGCAAGACCACCAGCAGCGCTGTGAGTAGCCCCCCGGCCATGCCTGCCAGCGGACGCCAGGCCAGACTCAGCGCCGGGAACTGAAAGATCAGCACCAGCACGGCCGCACTGCAGCCTTCTTTCACGCCGATAAGACCGGGGTCGGCCAGGCCATTGCGGGTGATGGACTGCATGGCCGCTCCGGCCATGCCGAGCATTGCGCCGCACAGTACCGCCATCAGCAGGCGCGGCAGGCGAATATCCATCACGATATAGTGCGCCTCTGCTGTCAGGCCTTCAGGAGAAAACAGCGCGCGGGCAATAGCGGAGGTGGGAATGGGTAGCGAACCGTGCGTCAGACCAAAGCCCAGCAGGCTTAATGCCACCAGCGCTAAAAACGCCAGGCATGCCAATGCCCTCGGGCGAACCAATGCCGACAGGCGACCAATACGGATCGCGCGGAGTCCGGCCCGGTTCATTTGAACATCCTCGATGCCATGAAAATGAAGATCGGTGCGCCAACCAGGGCGGTCATGATGCCGGTTGCCAGCTCCCAGGGCGTAAACAACGTTCGGGCGGCAATATCCGCCAGCAGCAAAACCAGCGCGCCACACAGGGCCGACAGCGGCACCATCACACGTAAATCGACCGACACCAGACGGCGAATGAGTTGCGGCACGACCAGGCCGATAAAGCCAATCGGCCCGGCGATAGAGACGGCCGCGCCACAGAGCAGCGCAATTGCCAGCAGGGCCAGCAGGCGGGTTCTGAGTAGTGAAACGCCAAGCCCTTGCGCCATCCGGTCGCCCAGAGCCAGCATATTGAGCGACGGCGACACTCCGATAGCGAGAACAAAACCGCCAGCAGCAGCCCACAGGGCACTCTGAAGCGTTTCTTGTTTTACCCCCGCTAAATCCCCCGCCAGCCAGGTTCGCAGGGCGAGCAGCGTCTGTTCATCCAGAATCAGAACTGCGGCAGTCACTGATGAGGCAAATGCCGACAGTGCCACGCCACACAGCGTCACTTTCATTGGTGTGAGCCCGGTGCGGCCAGACGAGGAGAACATCAGCACCAGCAAAAACAGCGCGGCAGCACCGGCGGCGGCAACGAGCGGGCGACCAAACGGCAGTGTCATTCCGAGCGCACTCGTCAGCACCACCGCCAGCGCTGCCCCGGCATTCAGCCCCAGAATATGCGGTTCACCAAGCGGGTTGCGGATCACGGACTGTAGCAGGACACCCGCCACGCCGAGCGCGGCACCTGTCACCATCGCGGCACAGAGGCGCAGCAGTCTTAATTTGATAATGACGTTATGGTCGAAATTATGGGGATTAAAATCGAAAAACGCCTGGACCACCGTCAACGGAGAAATAACGCGCGCGCCGATACCCAGGTGGGCAATCGCCCCCATCATCAGCAGTAACGCAAAGAGAATAAAAGCCAGCGTTGTGCGTATCATGGTTTTTCAGTGACCTGACGGAACGGCATAAAAAACGGTTTGCCAGTCAACGGGTTAACCGACATATGCACGTCGACATCAAACACTGCTTTGATCAACTCCGGCGTGCAGGCATCGCCCTCATGCAATACGCCTTCAACTTTCCCCTGACGTAAAAAGATCAGCGAATCACCGTAGTTCACCGCGAAGTTAAGATCGTGCAGCACCACCACGACGGTGCGTCCGTGCTGGCGGGTCAGCATATGCAGCAGTTCCAGGATCTCCACCTGATAGCGGAGATCGAGAAAGGTTGTCGGTTCATCCAGCAGGATATATGGCGTTTGCTGCGCCAGGGCCATGGCGATCCAGCAGCGCTGACGCTGACCGCCAGACAAGCTTTCAACCGGCAGATGTGCAAACTCTGCCGTCCCCGTCAGCCGCAGCGCCTCTTCAACAGCCCGTTCGTCCTCGTCGCTCCACTGGCGCATAAAATTTTGCCAGGGAAAGCGCCCGCGTGAAACCAGCTCAAAGACGGTTAACCCTTCCGGCAGCAGCGGAGACTGCGGGAGAATGCCAAGCTGACGGGCAACCGTTTTGGTCGGCTGCTCATGAATGGCTTTACCGTCCAGCAGCGCGGTACCCCCGAGCGGCTGCAGCTGCCGCGCGATAGTGCTCAACAGTGTGGATTTTCCACAGCCGTTCGCCCCTACCAGCACCGTCATTTTCTGCTGATGGATCGCAAGGGAGATATCATCAACGATGATTTTTTTCTGATAGCCCGCAGAGAGGTTCTCCAGAACCAGTCCCGGTTGTTTTGTGTTGTGAGCCACGTGAACGCCAACGTAATGAAAAACCAACAAATAAAAATAAAACTCATTCTCTTTTGAGAGTTTGACGCTGCGTCATGTAGTAGTCAAGCGAAGAAACACCCTGATAAAACCAGGGATAAACCTGAAGAAACATGAATAAAACAATGCTTATAAAATCATTACTTTCAACAGGTTAATTAGAACTCTGCTGCGCTAATACGCACAGTTAAATGTTGTAGCCGATTTTTGCTTTTTTCCATTTACTACTACATCCCCACATGATTGAATGATTATCAATTACATGTTCGATACCATACGGTTAACGAGCAGACAATTAAGGGCAATGACTCACATATTCTTCCGCGCCCCTTCATGCGCGGGATATCTTGGGAAAACAGATGTAATGGCTACGTTCACACCTTCTCTCTCTGGGGTAAAAGGGCGCGCGCTCTTTTCACTGCTGTTTATGGCGCCATTGGTGCAGGCAGCTGACAACGCAACGGCTAAAGACGGCGAAACGCTTACCGTCACCGCCAGTCCGAATGCTACGATAGATGCTACAAATGGCTATCAGCCGTTGAATACCTCCACCGCGACACTGACCAACATGCCAATGCTGGATATCCCGCAGGTAGTCAATACTGTCAGTGATAAAGTGCTGGAAGATCAGCACGCCACTACGCTTGATGAAGCGCTTTATAACGTCAGTAACGTGGTGCAAACCAATACTCTGGGCGGTACGCAGGATGCATTTGTTCGTCGTGGGTTTGGCGCGAACCGCGACGGTTCGGTGATGACCAACGGCCTGCGCACCGTACTGCCGCGCAGTTTTAATGCCGTTACCGAGCGCGTGGAAGTGCTAAAAGGCCCGGCCTCAACGCTTTATGGCATCCTCGATCCTGGCGGTCTGATAAACGTCGTGACCAAACGCCCGGAGAAAACCTTCGGCGGCTCAATTTCTGCCACCTCTTCCAGCTTTGGCGGCGGTACTGGCCAGGTTGATGTTACTGGCCCGATTGACGGCACGCGTCTGGCGTATCGCCTGACGGGCGAATATCAGGACGAAGATTACTGGCGCAATTTTGGCAACGAGCGCAGCACCTTTATCGCACCATCTCTGACCTGGTTTGGCGATGATGCCACGGTCACCGTGCTCTATTCGCATCGCGACTATAAGACACCGTTCGATCGTGGAACGATCTTCGATCTCAACACCAAACAGCCGGTAAACGTTGATCGCAAAACGCGTTTTGACGAACCGTTTAACATTACCGATGGTCAGTCAGACCTGGCGCAGCTCAACGCAGAATATCGCCTGAACAGCCAGTGGACCGCAAAGTTCGACTACAGCTTTAGCCAGGATAAATACAGCGATAACCAGGCCCGCGTAATGGCCTACGATTCAAAAACGGGCAACCTGACCCGCCGCGTAGATGCGACGCAAGGCTCGACCCAGCGGATGCATACGACGCGTGCGGATCTGCA
Organism: Pantoea sp. LS15; assembly: GCF_012241585.1. Lineage (NCBI taxonomy): Bacteria > Pseudomonadati > Pseudomonadota > Gammaproteobacteria > Enterobacterales > Erwiniaceae > Pantoea > Pantoea sp. LS15. The sequence continues at coordinate 17,783 of NZ_JAAVXA010000019.1, read as the reverse complement.
GGGGAATGTGGACATCGCTGGCTTCTACAACGAGATCCTCACCGGCGTGTCGTATGAGAATTACGATCTGCTGCGTACGGATATGATCCGCTGTAAAAACGTCAAAGATTTCAATATCTACAACCCGACGTATGGCAACCTTAGCAAGTGCACTACTGTCTCAGCGTCAGACAGCGACCAGACCATCAAGCAAGAGAGTTACTCCGCCTACGCTCAGGACGCGCTGTACCTGACCGATAAATGGATCGCCGTCGCCGGATTGCGCTATCAGTATTACACCCAGTACGCCGGTAAAGGTCGCCCGTTCAACGTCAATACCGACAGCCGCGACGACCAGTGGACACCGAAGCTGGGGCTGGTTTACAAGCTCACGCCAGCAGTCTCACTGTTTGCCAACTATTCCCAGACGTTTATGCCGCAATCATCCATTGCGAGCTACATTGGCGATCTGCCGCCGGAAACATCAAATGCATATGAAATTGGCGCTAAGTTTGACCTGTTCGACGGTATTACTGCCAATATCGCGCTGTTTGATATTCACAAACGCAACGTGTTGTACACCGAAAGCATCGCGGGAGAAACCATCGCGAAAACCGCTGGCCGCGTGCGTTCGCAGGGTGTAGAGGTGGATCTGGCAGGGTCCCTGACGGAGAACACCAACATCATTGCCAGCTACGGCTATACGGACGCAAAAGTGCTGGAAGACCCGGACTATGCAGGCAAACCGCTGCCGAACGTGCCACGCCATACCGGCTCACTGTTCCTGACCTATGACATTCACAATGTGATCGGCGGAAATACATTGACGCTTGGCGGTGGTGGACACGGTGTGAGCCGTCGCTCAGCGACCAACGGCGCAGACTATTATTTACCGGGCTATTTTGTTGCCGATGCCTTTGCGGCCTATAAGATGAAACTGCAGTATCCGGTGACGCTGCAGGTGAACGTGAAGAACCTGTTTGATAAGACTTACTACACATCATCTATCGCGACCAATAACCTGGGCAACCAGATTGGCGACCCACGTGAAGTGCAATTTACGGTGAAGATGGAGTTTTGACATAAAAAAAGCCCTGCATCGCAGGGCTTTTTCAGCATCAGGCTTCAATATCCGCCATATCGCCTTTCTCCTGTAGCCAGTTACGTCGGTCTTCCGAACGTTTCTTGGCAAGGAGCATATCCATCATCGCGTTGGTTTGCTGCTCGTCTTCGTCACTGATCGTCAGTTGCACCAGACGACGCGTGTTGGGATCCAGCGTGGTTTCGCGCAGTTGCATCGGGTTCATCTCACCCAGCCCTTTAAAGCGCTGAACGTTCGGTTTACCCTTCTTACGCTTCAGCTGTTCCAGCACACCCGCTTTTTCTTCTTCCGTCAGCGCGTAATACACTTCTTTGCCGAGGTCGATACGGTACAGCGGCGGCAGCGCCACGTGAACGTGGCCGTTTTTCACCAGCGTGCGGAAGTGCTTCACAAACAGTGCGCACAGCAGCGTGGCAATGTGCAGACCATCGGAGTCCGCATCCGCGAGGATACAGATCTTTCCGTAGCGCAGTTGGCTCAGATCATCGCTGTCAGGATCGATACCGATCGCCACCGAAATATCATGCACTTCCTGCGAAGCCAGCACTTCATCTGAAGAGACTTCCCAGGTGTTCAGGATCTTACCCTTAAGCGGCATGATCGCCTGATATTCACGATCGCGCGCCTGCTTGGCCGAACCACCCGCCGAGTCCCCTTCCACGAGGAACAACTCGGTACGGTTGAGATCCTGCGCAGTACAGTCCGCCAGTTTTCCTGGTAGCGCAGGGCCACTGGTCAGTTTTTTACGCACCACTTTCTTCGCAGCACGCAGACGACGCTGAGCGCTGGAGATCGCCATTTCAGCCAGCATCTCTGCCGCCTGAACGTTCTGGTTCAGCCACAGGGTAAACGCATCTTTCACCACGCCGGAGACGAATGCCGCACACTGACGTGACGACAAGCGCTCTTTAGTCTGACCGGCAAACTGCGGATCCTGCATTTTCACAGAGAGCACGTAGGCACAACGATCCCAGATATCTTCCGCCGACAGCTTCACGCCACGCGGCAGGATATTGCGGTATTCGCAGAACTCGCGCATCGCGTCCAGCAGCCCCTGACGCAGGCCGTTGACGTGCGTACCGCCAAGCATGGTTGGGATCAGGTTAACGTAGCTTTCGGTCAGCAGCTCACCGCCTTCCGGCAGCCACAGCAGCGCCCAGTCCACCGCTTCGGTGTCACCGGTAAAATTACCGACGAACGGTTTTTCCGGCAGCGTCGGCAGGCCGTTTACCGCTTCGCACAGATAGTCGTTAAGACCGTCTTCGTAGCGCCAGCTTTGCTCTGTATTGTTTACGTTGTCTTTAAAGGTGATTTCCACGCCTGGGCAGAGCACCGCTTTGGCTTTCAGCAGGTGTGTAAGGCGAGAAACAGAAAAACGTGGGCTGTCGAAGAAGCTTTCGTCAGGCCAGAAGTGAACGCTGGTGCCAGTGTTGCGTTTGCCGCACGTACCGACAACCTGCAGATCCTGAACCTTCTCACCATTTTCAAACGCGATGTTATAGACCTGACCGTCACGGCGGACGTTCACTTCCACGCGTTTAGACAGGGCGTTGACCACAGAGATCCCCACACCGTGTAAACCACCAGAGAACTGATAGTTTTTATTGGAGAACTTACCGCCTGCATGCAGTCGGCAGAGGATCAGCTCAACGGCCGGTACGCCCTCTTCAGGATGGATATCCACCGGCATACCGCGTCCGTCGTCAATGACTTCCAGCGACTGATCAGCATGCAGGATGACGTCAACGCGTTTGGCATGGCCAGCCAGCGCTTCGTCCACACTGTTATCAATAACTTCCTGGCCCAGGTGGTTTGGGCGCGTCGTATCGGTGTACATCCCCGGGCGGCGGCGAACCGGCTCAAGCCCGGTGAGGACCTCAATGGCATCAGCGTTATAGGTTTGCGTCATGATTTAAACTAGCAATTCGCATTGATTGTCAGTGGCTGTGCAGTCCAAGAAAATCGACAATCTGGGTGAAATGATCCTCAAAGCCCGTGAAAGCATGGTTTCCGCCCTCTTCTATCGTCTGGCGGCAGGAGGCGTAATACGCCACTGCCTGGCGGTAATCCAGCACTTCATCACCCGTCTGTTGCAGCAGCCAGATAAGATCGGGCGCTTCAAGCGGGTCAACCTGCATAACTTTGAGATCGTAAATATGGCGTGACTCTAGCACATATTGCTGACCGGTGTAGGGGTTCTCGTTTTCACCAAGAAAGTCCCGAAGCAGCTCAAATGGCCGCACCGCCGGGTTAACGACAACAGCGGGCAGCATGAAACATTGCGAGAGCCAGGTGGCGTAGTATCCGCCCAGTGATGAGCCGACCACACCGAATGATTCGCCGCCGTGTTCAAGCACAATAGATTCCAGCATCTCCGCAGCCTCCGCCGGGTAAGGCGGCAGCTGCGGAATAATCATCTCAACATCAGGGTGATGCACGCTCAGCCACTGGCGAAACTGTGTCGCTTTTGCGGAGCGCGGCGAGCTGTTGAATCCGTGCAGATAAAGGAGCGTAGACATCAGTAGCCTTCTGAAGCGGTGTCCGGACGGAATTTGGCGCCTGTCAAACGGCAGACTTCCGTGGTCAGCGAACCATCAGCATGCAGTTCCAGCCAGCGCCAGCCTGGTGCGATGGTATCCAGAGTAAAGTTGGCACAATGCGGCTTAAACTGAACGCAGGTCGATGGCGTCGCCAGCATACGGCGACCATTCCAGTCGAGATCCTGTTCCTGATGTATGTGTCCGCACAGCAGATTCTTCACACGCGGGAATTTCGCCAGCACGTGATCCAGTGCAGCAGAATTACGCAAACTGTGCTGATCGAGCCAGCTGCAACCTGCTGGCAGAGGGTGATGATGAAGTAATAACAGCGTATGACGTTCAGGTTCAGCAGCCAGTTTGGTCTCCAGCCAGTCGAGCTGGAACTCGCTTAACTCACCGTGCGGGACACCAAACACCTGGCTGTCCAGCAGCAAGATCTGCCACTGTTCACCCGCAAAGACACATTTTGCCGGAGAAATCCCTGCATCCTGGAGGGCATTGTACATAGCCGGCTGGAAATCGTGGTTTCCTGGCAGCCAGACGCAAGGCACGCTGAAACTCGCGATGCCTTCAGCAAAATGCTGGTAGGCCGCGGAGGATTGGTCCTGCGCCAGATCGCCCGTTGCGACAATCAAATCGCATGCACGATTTTCAGCGTGAATGGCGCTAAGTACCGCCTGATAGCTCTCCCAGGTGTTGACCCCAAGCAGAGTTTCATGCTTTTCGGCAAAAAGGTGGGTATCGGTGATTTGTAATATCCTGACTGGCGCCCCACCAGCAACAGTCAGGTTCAACAGGCTTTCCAAATGGTGTCCTTAGGTAGGTTTATGACGCTAACAAACCGGAATCGCCATTGCTCCATGTGCTAAACAATATCTTAGCCAGTCAGCTAAAAACTGGTTAATTTGATGCTTTTCGTCGCGTTGATGCAACTTTTTATTCGGGTAATCATACCGTGCCTTGAAGCGAAAGATCTGCTGACTTGAACACACTTCAGCGACCATTGCATCGTGATAGAGGCGCACCGTCATCGACGGCAGGCTCCAGTAACTAATACTGGGTGCCGTTTGCTCAATCTCCACCAGCGTAGTGTAGCGCGTTGATTCTGTTATCGTTAACCGATACTGCGCGTTGCTCACCTGATAGCTTACCGTTTCGCCGGGTGCGTCATTTTTCGGCAGCAGGCGGCGCAATTGTGCGAAATTGGTTTCGCACAGGCGCATCATTTCTGGGAAGTCAGGTGTATAACGCTTCATTTTTTCCACTCGTTTCGTAATGTCTGATAATGCAGTTGCAGCCATTGCAGGGCGATGACAGACGCTGCGTTGTCGATTTTCCCCTCTTCTACCCACTGATAAGCCTGTTCCCGGCTCACCACATGAACCCGAATATCTTCGTTTTCATCTGCCAGACCGTGGATCCCTTCCGCCGTCGTGGCGTCCACTTCGCCCACCATAATCGACAGGCGTTCGCTGGTGCCCCCCGGGCTTGCCAGATAACTCAGCACCGGTTTTGTACGTCCTACCACTAAACCTGCCTCTTCCAGCGCCTCGCGACGGGCAACGTCTTCGACCGATTCGCCCTCTTCGATCATCCCCGCTACCATCTCCAGTAACCACGGGCTCTCGCTGACGTCGTAAGCCGCAATTCGGATCTGTTCCACCAGCACAACTTCGTCGCGCACTGGGTCAAAGGGTAGCAAGACTGCCGCATGCCCGCGCTCAAAAATTTCGCGTCTGATTTCGCCGCTCATTTCACCGTTAAACAGGCGATGCCTGAAACGGTAAAGTTCCATCGAAAAAAAACCGCTATAAAGCATTTCTCGTGCAATAATTTCTACATCGTTTTTGGCGAATGTCACGGGCAACTTTTCTGGTTTCTGCATGAGTCGAGTCCTGGTAGCAATGGTGATGAAATTGTGAATTTCAAGGCTGTTTGGCTGCCGTTTGTAAGGCTATATGCTAGATTGGTGCAAATTACCGCCAGATGGCACGTAACGCCAACCTTTTGGTATGGAAGATTCTGTTAGAATCGGCAATTATTTTTTAATTAGATCAGCGCTAATACTGCTTCACAACAAGGAATGCAAATGAAGAAATTGCTCCCCATCCTTATCGGCCTGAGCCTGACGGGCTTCAGTGCAATGAGCCAGGCGGAAAACCTGTTACAGGTCTACCAGCAGGCACGTCTGGGCAACCCTGATTTACGTAAATCAGCGGCCGATCGTGATGCTGCGTTTGAAAAGATTAACGAAGCGCGTAGCCCATTGCTGCCACAGTTAGGTTTAGGTGCAGATTATACCTACAGCAACGGTTTCCGCGACGCTAACGGCGTCAACTCCAATGCTACCAGCGCCTCACTGCAATTGACACAAACGCTGTTTGATATGTCCAAATGGCGTGCCCTGACCCTGCAGGAAAAGAGCGCAGGCATCCAGGATGTGACCTATCAGACTGACCAGCAAACGCTGATCCTGAACACCGCAACAGCTTACTTTAACGTGCTGAGCGCGATTGACTCGCTCTCCTACACCGAAGCGCAGAAACAGGCCATTTACCGCCAGTTAGATCAAACCACACAGCGTTTCAACGTGGGTCTGGTTGCGATCACTGACGTGCAGAACGCCCGTTCACAGTACGACAGCGTACTGGCCAACGAAGTGACCGCGCGTAACAATCTCGACAATGCGCTGGAATCCCTGCGTCAGGTCACCGGGAATTACTACCCTGAGCTGGCGTCTCTGAACGTGGACAGCTTCAAAACGGATAAACCGCAGGCGGTCAACGCCCTGTTGAAAGAAGCGGAAAACCGCAACCTGAGTTTGCTGCAGGCGCGTCTGAGCCAGGATCTGGCCCGCGAACAGATTCGTCAGGCACAGGATGGCCACCTGCCAACCCTGAGCCTCAGCGCATCTACCGGTGTTTCTGATACGAGCTACAGCGGCTCTAAAACCAATACGTCCCAGTATGACGACAGCAATATGGGTCAGAACAAAGTGGGTCTGAGCTTCTCCCTGCCACTGTACCAGGGCGGTCAGGTCAACTCTCAGGTGAAACAGGCGCAGTACAACTTTGTTGGCGCGAGCGAGCAGTTGGAAAGTGCTCACCGCAACGTGGTGCAGACCGTTCGTTCTTCTTTCAACAACGTGAATGCCTCTATCAGCAGCATCAACGCGTATAAACAAGCCGTGGTGTCTGCACAGAGCTCCCTGGATGCGATGGAAGCAGGTTACTCGGTCGGTACACGTACTATCGTTGATGTGCTGGATGCAACCACCACGCTGTACAACGCGAAACAGCAGCTTTCAAGCGCGCGTTACCAGTACCTGATTAACCAGCTGAACATCAAACAGGCTCTGGGTACACTGAACGAGCAGGACCTGCAGATGCTGAACAGCGCACTGGGCAAACCGGTCTCAACGTCGCCGGACAGCGTTGCGCCGGAGAACCCGGAGCAGGTTGCCGCCGTAGATAACTTCAACGCTAACAGCAACGCCCCTGCTGCACAGCCTGCTGCTGCGCGTTCTACCACGCCAGCAAGCAACGGCAGCAATCCGTTCCGTAACTAAGATTGTCATCTGGCCCTCTCCCGCAGGGAGAGGGCGCATCTGAATCACACCCGAACGTAAGCCAACGTAAAGATCCCCCTGATTCCGCCCCTCTTCGCTTCATTTTCAACCACTCATCCTCTATCCTGAGCGTTATTACCACTGGGTCCTGGAAGACAAAGATGAAACGGACAAAAACGATTAATCACGCATCGTTCCGCAAGAGCTGGAACGCGCGTCACCTCACCCCTGTTGCGCTGGCAGTTACGGCTGTCTTTATGCTGGCAGGTTGTGAGAAAAACGACGAAACGGTTTCGCTGTATCAAAACGCCGACGACTGCTCTGCCGCAACCGGTAAAGCCGCCGAATGTAAAACGGCATACACCAACGCGCTGAAAGAAGCAGAACGTACCGCACCGAAATATGCTTCACGTGAAGATTGTGTAGCAGAGTTCGGTGAAGGTCAGTGCCAGCAGACGCCTGCTCAGGCAGGCACGGCCCCGGAAAATCAGGCACAGGCGCAGTCCAGCGGCAGTTTCTGGATGCCTCTGATGGCAGGTTATATGATGGGCCGTCTGATGGGTGGCGGAGCGGGTTACCAGCAGCAACCGCTGTTTAGCTCGAAAAACCCGGCTAGCCCGGCTTATGGTCAATACACCGACGCCAGCGGCAAAGGCTACGGCGCAGCAACCCCAGGCCGCACCGTGACCGTCCCGAAAACGGCGATGGCACCGAAGCCTGCGACCACCAGCACCATCACCCGTGGCGGGTTTGGTGAATCCGTAGCGAAGCAGACCAGTATGCAGCGTAGCGCGACAGGCACCTCTACTCGTTCAATGGGCGGCTGATCATGGAACGAGTCAGTATCACCGAGCGCCCGGACTGGCGCGAAAAAGCTACCGAATACGGTTTTAACTTCCATACCATGTACGGCGAGCCGTACTGGTGTGAAGACGCCTATTACAAACTCACGCTCGCTCAGGTTGAGAAACTGGAAGAGGTGACGGCCGAGCTGCACCAGATGTGCCTCAAGGTGGTGGATAAAGTCATCGACAGCGACGAGCTGATGGCAAAATTCCGCATTCCGAAGCACACCTGGAGCTTTGTCCGTCAGTCGTGGAAAACGAATCAGCCTTCGCTTTACTCTCGCCTGGATCTGGCGTGGGACGGCAAAGGCGAGCCTAAGCTGCTGGAAAACAACGCCGATACGCCAACCTCTCTGTATGAAGCGGCGTTCTTCCAGTGGATCTGGCTGGAAGACCAGGCCAATGCCGGAAATCTGCCGGAAGGCAGCGATCAGTTCAACAGCCTGCAGGAGAAGCTGATAGAGCGTTTTGCCGAGCTGCGCGAGCAGTTTGGCTTCAACCTGCTGCACCTCGCCTGTTGCCGCGACACGGAAGAAGATCGCGGGACGGTTCAGTATCTGCAGGACTGCGCCGCCGAAGCAGAAGTGGCAACCGAATTCCTCTATATCGAAGATATCGGCCTGGGTGAAAAAGGTCAGTTCACGGACATGCAGGATCAGGTGATCAGCAACCTGTTCAAGCTTTACCCGTGGGAATATATGCTGCGCGAAATGTTCTCCACCAAGCTGGAAGATGCAGGCGTATGCTGGCTGGAACCGGCATGGAAGAGCATTATCTCCAACAAAGCCCTGCTGCCTTTGCTGTGGGAAATGTTCCCGAACCATCCTAACCTGCTGCCTGCGTATTTTGCGGAAGATGATTATCCGCAAATGGAGAAATACGTCGTTAAGCCGATCTTCTCCCGTGAAGGGGCGAACGTGTCGATTATCGAAAACGGCAAAACGCTGGAAGCGGTTGAAGGGCCTTACGGCGAAGAAGGGATGATCGTCCAGGAATTTTATCAACTGCCGAAATTTGGCGACAGCTACACGCTGATTGGCAGCTGGCTCATCAACGATCAACCAGCCGGGATTGGCATCCGCGAAGATCGCGCGCTGATCACGCAGGATCTGTCACGATTCTATCCACATATTTTTGTGGAGTAAGATCTGCCGGGTGGCGGCTTCGCCTGACCCGGCCTACGGTTTTGTAGGCCCGGTAAGCAGCGCCACCGGGCATGTTTTCACCCTACCAGCACCGACAGCATACTCAGACTACCCATCTCAATGCCGTCAACCGGGATCGTAACCGGCTCCTGACCATCCCACGCACCAAGAACGTACAATAGCGGCAGGAAGTGTTCTGGCGTCGGGTTAGAGAGCGAACCGCCTTCGTGATCCAGATAATTCACTAACGGATGCTCCTCAACCGGGCCTTGCCAGGTCAGATTCGCTTTAACGTAATCATTAAAAGATGTCGCCCACGGATAGGGGGTGTTCTCGCCGTGCCAGCGTGCCGTACGCAGGTTATGCACCACGTTGCCGCTTGCCACCAGCATAATGCCTTCATCACGCAGTGTCGCCAGCTTACGACCCATCTCCAGATGCCAGGCGGCCGGTTTGGTACTGTCGATGCTCAACTGCACCATCGGGATATCCGCATCCGGATACATTTTGATCAGCACACCCCAGGAGCCATGGTCAAAGCCCCAGGCTTCTTTATCCAGCGCTACCGGGACAGGAGCAAGCAGCTCCACCAGATGCTGTGCCAGTTCAGGTGAGCCAGGGGCCGGATAATGCGTGTCGTACAGCGCCTGCGGGAAACCGCCAAAATCATGAATGGTTTTTGGCGCTTCCATGGCGGTCACGCCTGTCCCACGAGTAAACCAGTGCGCAGATACCACCACAATCGCTTTCGGACGCGGCAACGTTTCACCCAGATGACGCCATGAGCGGGTATAGACGTTGTCTTCCAGAACATTCATTGGGCTACCGTGGCCTAAAAACAGGGCTGGCATACGGGAAGAAGTCATGGTGATATCCTTACAGAAGGTGTCAATTTAATGGTGCTACATTACGCGCAATCTGGCAAAGATGAACGCTGATAAGCGTGAAGATCATCTTCAGGAAATTTGAATGTAAGGAATGTGTAAAGCAGAGCTCCACTGCTCGCTTTGCTGACAATGAATCATTTACATTAATGAGAATCATTATCACAAGGAGTAATACATGTCAGTACCATTGATCCTGACGATACTTGCGGGCGCTGCGACCTTCATCGGAGCGATCCTCGGTGTTCTTGGCCAGAAACCGTCTAACCGCGTGCTGGCGTTCTCACTGGGTTTTGCTGCCGGGATCATGCTACTCATCTCCCTGATGGAGATGCTGCCCGCCGCGTTGGGAACAGAGGGTATGTCTCCGTTGCTGGGGTATGGCATGTTTGTCTTTGGCCTGCTGGGGTACTTTGCACTCGACCGCATGCTGCCTCATGCCCATCCGCAGGATTTGATGCAAAAAAGCGTTACCCCCATGCCACGTAATATTAAGCGCACCGCGATCCTGCTGACGCTGGGTATCAGTCTGCACAATTTCCCGGAAGGCGTCGCTACCTACGTGACGGCCAGCAGCAATCTGGAGATGGGTTTTGGCATCGCGCTGGCAGTAGCCTTACACAATATTCCTGAAGGACTGGCAGTTGCCGGACCGGTATATGCGGCCACAGGGTCGAAACGTACCGCCATTCTTTGGGCAGACGTTTCGGGGCTGGCAGAAATTCTGGGAGGCGTTCTGGCATGGCTGATACTCGGCAGCCTGGTTTCACCGGTGGTGATGGCCGCCATAATGGCCGCAGTCGCCGGGATTATGGTTGCGCTTTCGGTCGATGAACTGATGCCGCTCGCCAAAGAGATCGACCCTAACAACAACCCAAGCTATGGCGTACTGTGCGGAATGTCGGTGATGGGGCTGAGCCTGGTATTATTGCAGTCAGCAGGTATCGGGTAACATTAACCCTGCCTCTGTTTATTACGGAGGCAGGGTTGCGAAACGCAAAATACACGTAAAAATTAATAATCCATCCTGTTTATTTACAATGGATGCTATGGTTTTATAGAAATAGACTTTTAAACTGAGTAAGCATATTATCCGGGCCACTGTTTAAATTATGAGAGTAAGCCGATAGTTACAATCAACAGGCATTATATATTAATATAATCTTAAAATAGCTTTAAGCTACGGTAATCGCATCCCCCCTCCCTCCTCCCGTATACTCGATATGCGTCCTGAAATTAATATTCAGAGTATGAATTCGTTTGAAAAAGGATATTTTCATGTATATGGGTAAAAAAATTCTGTTAGCCGTTGCTATGGCTGCTATCGTCTCGGGTTCTGCCGTTGCTGAGGACCAGGGGTCGGGCAAGATCAAATTCAAAGGCGTTGTAATTGATGCCCCTTGCAGTATTGCGCCAGACAGCGTTGATAAAGAAGTTGATCTTGGTGAAGTGACCACTGCCGTCATCAATGCCAACAAAAAGTCTACCGCTGTTCCGGTTGATATCAATCTGGAAAATTGCCAGCTCGACGACCCGGCGGACGAAACTGACACGCCGATCACCAAAGTCGATGTAACCTTTACCAGCGCAGCAACAGACGCGACGGACACCAGCCTGATGAGTAACACTTATGCAAGTGGTGCGCAGAACGTTGGCGTTCGTTTGCTGGATAATGCCGAAGCCAACATTACGCTGGGAGCAGCAAATGAGATCGCTTTGCTGGCAGGTTCCACTACTCAAACACTGCATTTCAAAGCATTAATGGAAGTGGCTTCAGGTAAAACTGCCACTGCGGGTCAGGTCGAAGCAACCGCCAACTATGTTCTGATGTACAAATAATAATATCACGCCACAGGATAAACCGGCTGCAATTTAATGCAGCCGGTATTCTATATCTTTTTGAGTAACAGGACGATGACATATAAATTACAATGGATAATCATTATCACGTCCCTGTTAATGACGAAAATTACCTCCGCAACTGAATTTAACATTAATGCAATTGATAAAGAACAACGTGGTAGTGTTGACTTATCTCTCTTCAAAGATCAAATCGCCGTAATCCCAGGTAACTATTTTGTCACGATTTCCATTAATAATATTCCTCAGGCAAATGGCTGGCAGCTTCGCTGGCGAGAGATTAATAACCAGGTACAGGTCTGTATTCCATCCGAGCTGGCCGATACCTTTGCTCTGCAGGACAACATTCGCAACGCCCTGCCAGAAAAAGAGGGGTGCATTGATTTTTCATCCAGACCCGATATTAAGTTTACCTTTGACCAGGCTAGTCAGACGCTCAACGTGACCATTCCTCAGGCATGGTTACAATACCGTGCCGCAGACTGGATGCCGCCATCAACCTGGGACAATGGCGTACCAGGCGTATTGCTGGATTACAACCTGTTCGCCAGCCATTACCAGCCTGATAACGGCTCAGACACAGACAACGCCAACACCTACGGGACTGCGGGTGCCAATATGGGCGCGTGGCGGTTACGAAGCGATTATCAGTACACGCAAACACATACCGATGCCGGTTCTGAACATAATGGACGCTTTTCACGTGTTTATATGTTCCGCCCCCTTCCCTCACTCGGGGCCAAATTAACCCTGGGTGAAACAGATTTTCAGTCCGCCATTTTTGATGCTTTCACCTATACCGGTGCATCTCTGATTAGCGATGAGCGCATGCTGCCATGGTCGCTACGGGGTTACGCGCCACAAATTTCCGGGATAGCGCAAACCAACGCCACGGTTACCGTCAGCCTTGCTGATCGCGTGATTTACCAGAGCAAAGTCCCGCCTGGACCCTTTGTAATTCAGGATCTTAACCAGTCTGTTCAGGGTACGCTGGACGTAAAAGTGACGGAAGAAGATGGACGCGTCAGTACCTTCCAGGTATCTGCGGAATCAGTGCCTTTTTTAACGCGAAAAGGTCAGGTTCGCTACAAACTGGCGGCCGGGAGAGCGCGCAAAGACACCTCGCATGATGTTGAAGATAACGCGTTTATGAGCGGTGAATATTCCTGGGGCGTGTTGTCACAAACCTCCCTCTATGGCGGTACGCTCGCCGATGGCGATCATTACCGGTCTCTCGCCGCCGGGATCGGGCAAAATATGGAGTACTTTGGCGCCCTCTCTTTTGATATCACGCAGGCAACCAGTCAGTTACCGAATCTGAATAAGCAGACAGGTTACAGCTACCGCTTAAACTACAGTAAACGTTTCGATACTACAGGCAGCCAGCTAACGCTCGCCAGCTATCGCTACTCAGACCCACAGTTCCTGAGCTACGCCCGTTTTCTGGATTATGACAATAACAATCGGCAGTCAGAAAAACAGACGCTTAGCTTGACGGCAAGCCAGTACATTTCAGCGTTATCACTCAACCTCTATGTGAATATGTTACGTCAAACCTGGTGGAACAATTCACCTTCTACCACGGGCAGCGTTACCGCAGGCTACAACTTTGATCTGGGTCGCTGGAAAAACCTCGGCGTCACCCTGTCGTGGAGTAAAACGCATTATGAAGATGAAGACGACGATACGCAGTTCTATCTCTCACTGAGCGTACCACTCGATCCCGATCATCGTCTGAATTACGACCTGCACAACAGCGACAGCCTGAGCCAGAATGTATCCTGGTATGACACATCAGACCGCAATAATACCTGGGGTGTTTCCGTAGGCACCGAAAGCGAGAAGTCAGATGCTGGTGCGCAGGTAAGCGGCAACTATCAACATTATTCACCTTTTGGTGACCTGAATCTCTCCGGGAGCTATAAGGCTAACGAATACAATTCACTGAGCGCCAGCTGGAACGGCTCATTCACCTCAACGGCTAAAGGTGCTGCGTTGCACCGGCGCAGTTATGGCAACGAACCGCGAGTCATGGTCAGCACTGATGGCGTAGGCAACATCCCGCTGAATATGTCACGGGATGAAACCAACCGATTTGGTATTGGTGTTTTACCGTCGATTTCCAGCTATTCACCCGCCAGCGTGCAGGTCAATATGAACAACCTTCCCGATGGCGTGGACGTGGATACCCGCGTCGTCACCTCTACCTGGACTGAAGGCGCCATTGGATATCGTCAGATTGCCACTCGTTCAGGCAATGATATCGCAGGTATCTTACGCACCACCTCTGGTACGCCGCCGCTGGGCGCGGTTGTTCGCCTGCTGGAAAACGATCGGCAGATTGCAATGGTTGCCGATGACGGTCACGTCTGGCTCGGTGCCGTAGAGCCACAACAAGAATTCCGCGTAACGTGGGGAGACAATCAGCAGTGTCGCTTCACATTACCTTCACACCTCGAAAACAGTATGCAGTTGATACTGCCATGTCAGTAAAAAATCATGATGAATTTAACCCCGCTTAAAAGCCTGTGCCTGTTATTGCTTGGCACAGCATTTACCACCCATGCAGCCATTAATCTGGACCGCACACGCATTGTCTTCCCGGAAAGTGACAAAGCCAGCAGCCTGAAAGTGGACAATCAGAGCAAAGCTTTGCCTTACCTGGCGCTCTCCTGGATTGAAGATGAAAAGGGGCGCAAAGAAGACACGCATTTCATGGCGCTCCCTCCCATTCAACGCCTTGAAGCGGGTTCCGCGTCTCAGGTCAGGATCGTTAAGCAAGCGGCCACCAGCCAGCTGCCGAAAGACAGAGAATCCCTGTTCTATTTCAACCTGCGCGAAGTGCCGCCGAAAAGCAGCGGCGCCAGCGATGAACGTAGCGTCATGCAGATCGCGATGCAGAGCAGGATCAAACTGTTCTGGCGCCCAAAAGCGATTACCAAAAAGCCCGGCGAGCTGGCGGAAATGCGCATGGAGATCACAGCCAATGCGAAAGGGTTGATCGTGCATAATCCCACGCCGTATTACATCACCCTGGCGTGGCTCAGTAAGAATGCGAAAACCATGCTGCCGGGCTTTGACAGCCTGATGATCGCGCCTTTCTCGACGGCAAAAACGTCTACGGGTGACTACCACGGCAACTATTACAGCATCGGCTATATCGACGATTACGGCGCACTGAAGAAGGTCGACGTGCAGTGCGCAGGAACAGCTCAGTGCAAGCTCACCGAACGGAAGATAGAAAATGCGAAAGCTCGCTAATATACTGTTTATTATGCTGCTTTCGGTTCTGCCTTTAAAAGAAGCACTGGCGCTGAACTGCTATCTTGGTGGTTCCGGCGGTCCCGTAGAGGAGACAAAAACAATCTCACCTTTTTCCATCCCAAGTAACGCGCAGATCGGCCAAAAAATTTGGGAATCGGACGACATTAAAATCCCGGTGACCTGCGATCACAATGTTGCCAGTGGTTTTACACAAGAGGATATCTACGCATGGGTGAACCCTTACCCTGCCGCAGCCGATCCTTACTATGAACTTGGCGTCACTTATGAAGGGATGGATTATGATGCGACGGGCCAGCCTAACGGGGTCGATACCCGTCAGTGCCTGGATAACAACAGCATCACGATTTATACCCCGGATCAAATCCGACAGATGGGATGGGAAAATCTCATCTGCTCCGGTAATCCGGATAATATCCATACCACCCGGACATTCATCGCGCGTTTGCGCTTGTTCGTCAAAATTAAAGCGGCCCCCCCACATGGCTATGTGAGTTCGCTCAGCGACTACATCGTTGTGCAGTTCGATGGCAAAGGTGGGGTTAATCAGATGGCCGACGCGAAAAACCTCAAGTACCACATCAACGGCCTGCAAAATATTACCGTTCTGGATTGTGGGGCGACGTTTAGCATTTTTCCTGAAAACCAGGAGATCGACTTCGGCACCTTTAGTGCACGCGATATTGTGAATCAACAGACGCGTACACGTACCTTCTCGGTGAAGACGACGAAGGTGCAGGATGCCCAGTGTTCAGATGGGTTCAAAATGGACTCGTCGTTCTACACGGCTGAAACGCTTACCGCCGAAGATACGGCGTTGCTGATAGGTAATGGCTTGAAGCTGCGGATCCTTAACGGAACCCAGCCGTATACTTTCAACCAGTATAAAGAGTACGCCGATTTTACAGGCGGCACACTGCAGTATGAACAAATGTACACGGCAGAACTCTCACCAGTGGAGGGAAAAGCAATTCAGTCAGGCCCCTTCGAATCGGTTGTGCTGTTTAAAATTAACTACCACTAACAACAAAAAAGCCGGGTTTCCCCGGCTTTTTCACGTTAACTATTTCAGCTGGCTTTACGCTCGTGCGCCTGGCGATACTCCACCAGATCTTCAATCGTTACCACTGGCATATTGTGCAGACGAGCAAAGGTGATGCACTCCGGCGCGCGCGCCATGGTGCCGTCATCGTTGGTCAGCTCACACAAAACACCTGCAGGTTTGAAACCTGCCAGCGTCACCAGATCGATAGTCGCTTCAGTGTGGCCGCCACGAGTCAACACACCGCCCGCCTGCGCACGCAGTGGGAAAACATGCCCAGGACGGTGCAGATCGGATGGTTTAGCACCGTCGGCAATCGCTGCACGTACGGTGGTCAGACGGTCAGCCGCAGACACACCCGTGGTCACGCCATGCGCCGCTTCGATGGTGACGGTAAAACCGGTACCAAAGGCGCTGGTGTTGTTCTCAACCATCATTGGCAGTTCGAGCTGCTTACGACGGTCTTCGGTAATACACAGGCATACGATGCCGCTGCCGTGACGGATGGTTAGCGCCATCTGCTCAACGGTCATGTTTTCGGCGGCAAAAATCATGTCGCCTTCATTTTCACGGTTTTCATCGTCAAGCACCATCACACCGCGGCCTTCGCGCAGTGCATCCAGTGCATGTTCAACACGTTGAGTTGAAGTGCCAAAAGAGGAAAGTAGCGTCTGATTCATGGTAAAAAAACCTCATTAAAATTATGGTTACCAGAATCAGGGCAGTCTTAGGAGCGCCGTATAAGCGGCAAAAAAATAACGTGAGCGGGCCCATGCCCGACTGGATCGTTACTCTCTCCCATCCGGACTCTAACCGTCGGCCCCGGAATTACACCGGATCTGCTGACCTTTGAGTGTTCACTCAAAGCGCTCGCGGGCTTTCAGCGTGAAGCTGATTTACCGCCGGTGGGGAATTTCGCCCCGCCCTGAGAATAAGCGAGATAACTATAACGCTATTGATTACCCTGGGCAATGCATAAGCATCAAACAATTTTGTTTAACCCGCGGCATGACGCGCTACAATAGGCACTGACACCTTTTCATCAAGGGAAACGACAATGATTGATCCGAAAAAAATTGAGCAAATTGCGCGTCAGGTACACGAATCCATGCCGAAAGGCATTCGTGAATTTGGTGATGACGTAGAAAAGAAGATCCGCCAGACGCTGCAGGCGCAGTTGGTTCGCCTTGATTTAGTCAGCCGTGAAGAGTTCGACGTGCAGACCCAGGTTCTGCTGCGCACCCGCGAGAAACTGGCATTGCTGGAACAGCGTCTTACCGAGCTGGAAAACCGCAATACGCAGGAAGAAGTGAAGCCGGCACCGGCCATTCCACCGGTGAATGAGCAGGAGTAAGAGCGGCCTGATGCCCTCACCCCAACCCTCTCCCAATGTACAGTCCGGGGACATAGTGAACACTTGTTCGGGGACATGGTAGACACTTACAACTAAGGCATAAGAACCCGTTAATGGAGTCGCTTATGCCCTGGGATGCGAGAGATACCATGTCATTACGTACCGAGTTTGTTTTGTTCGCC
>NZ_JAAVXA010000018.1:0-81345 GCF_012241585.1 Pantoea sp. LS15 | reverse complement strand
AAGCTCTTTTCGTCCCCCATTGGGACCCCCTTTTGATTTCTTGTTTCTCTCTTGCAGTTGCCAGACCGCAAGTTGTTTTAACAAATCAAAAGGGGTTTTTATAACTGGCTTAAAGCTGAAAGCTTTCCGGAACCCCCAGCCTAGCTGGGGGTTTTCTGTGCACAAAAAAACACCGGCCATCGCCGGTGTTATTTACGCCAGAATATCGTCATATTCCCGCGTATTATCAAACTCATGTTTAGCAAACGGACACAGCGGAATAATTTTACGGTTCTCACCGCGCATCTTCTCCACCACTTTCGCCACCAGCTGTTTGCCAACGCCCTGCCCTTTCAGGCTCGGATCGACGTCGGTGTGCTCAATAATACTCAGGTGCTCGCCGGTCGGTACGAAGACAATCTCCGCGACCTGATTTCCGTGAGCATCGTTCACGTAAAACTTGTTATGGCCTTCCAGAATATCCATGGTTCCTCGCTTATTTTTGGCGATACTTCAACGCACCGCTCGGGCAGGTATCAATCACACGTATCACTGTTTCAACGTCCACTTCATCCGGAATGATCCACGGTTTACGTTTCAGGTTAAACAGCTTAGCGCTTCCGCGTACACAGTTACCTGAGTGTTTACAGATCCCGGTGTTGAAGTAAACATCAATTTTCTCGCCGGTATAGGCCCGGTAACCTGCATCCAGTAGTTCTTTATCCATGACATTGCCTCTGTAATTATTCTGGTATGAAATGAAGCATAGCCTTACGAGATCCTGATGGCTATAACGCCGAAAACGAAAATCCAGGTCACAACTCTTTTCATGCCAGATTGCGTCCCCCTATTACGCATGTCAGGCTCCGCAAATGTCTCACGTTTAAATGGCTATCGCAGGTTGAATGAAACGCAGACTCTCTTTTCAGGTAAAGCTTTTTTTAGCGCTGGTGTGCTTCTCCTGCCTGCTGTTAGTTTTGTTGGGAACGATCCTGTTTCATTTTATTGACCGCCAACTCCATCACGATCTTGGCCAGCGAGCCCGGGTTCAGGCCAGTCAGATCGCGCTGATGCCAGGTCTGGCGACAATGGTTGCGGCCAGAGATATCCCCGGTATCGCCCGGCTAATCCAGCCGCTGCGTGCCGAAAGCGATGCCAGTTATATTGTGATTGGCGATACCCGGGAGCAGCACCTCTATCATTCAGAATCCCCGGAGCGCATCAATTTACCGATGATCGGTGGGGATAATGCGGAGGTATTAAAAGGAAAAACCATTATTTCCGTGCGTCAGGGTGGAATTGGCGTGTCGCTACGCAGTAAAGCGCCCATCTTCAACGCGCAGCATCAGGTGATTGGGATTGTCTCAGTCGGCTATCTGACCTCGTATATTGCCAATATTAACGCCCGCATTCTCTGGCAATCCGGGTTATACGGTATTGGCCTCCTGTTGTTGCTGTTTATTTTCTCCTGGCTGTTTACCCGCAATCTTAAAAAGCAGATGTTCCGGCTTGAACCGAAAGATATCGCTCAGTTGGTCTTGCAACAAAGAGCATTGCTGGAAGCAATGTATGAAGGAATTTTTGCCGTCAATGAAGAGAAGCAGTTGATTCTCATTAACCGCGCCGCACGAGAAATGCTGGATATTCGGCAAAGTGAGAAAGAACTTATCGGCAAACCACTGGAAGAGGTTCTGCAAACCTCTCCGGGATTCCTGTCTCAGCGCTACGCTTCAGTGAGCAGCGGCAGCCATGACCAGATTGCGGTGCTTAATCAGCGGGAGGTGATCGTTAACCGCGTGGGGATTGAGGTAGAACCGGGTGTCGAGAGTGGTTGGGTATATAGTTTTCGCGACAAAAATGACATTAACACACTCAGCAGTCAGCTCAGTCAGATCAAGCGCTATGCGGATAACCTGCGCATTATGCGCCACGAACAGCTGAACTGGACCGCCACGCTGGTGGGCTTGCTGCAGATGAAACACTATGACGAGGCGATCCGATACATCCAGTTGCAGTCAGAAGGTGCCCAAAAAGTGCTGGACTTTGTCTCGGCCCATTTTGCCTCTCCGGCACTGTGTGGGTTGCTGTTAGGGAAATATGTCAGCGCACGTGAAAAAGGCATTGAACTGCTGTTTGATCCCGCTTGCCAGCTCACCCGCATGCCGGCCGCCATCAACGAAACGGAGCTAATGTCCGTGATCGGTAATTTGCTGGATAACGCCGTGGATGCCACCCTGAAGGCCTCCGTGCACGCCCCGGTGGAGATCTACATTTCTGACCGCAACCAGGAGCTGCTGATTGAGGTGGCCGACAGGGGCTGCGGGGTGGATGATGCACTGAAACCGCATATTTTCCGCCATGGTTTCAGCAGTAAACCAGAAAGCGAGAACGACATTGTGGGTACAGAGCACGGTATTGGCCTGTTTCTGGTGGCAGGCTATATCGAGAAAGCGGGCGGCAGCATAGAGATCGCCGACAACACGCCACAAGGCACTATTTTTTCTGTGTTTATTCCGAATGGGCAACAGCATGACCCGAGCACTTGATGTTGTGATAGTTGAAGATGAACCGCACCTGGCGGAGCTGCATCGTGAGTACATAGAGCAGAATTTTCACTTACGTGTGGTGGGCATCGCCGCGTCGATTGAGCAGGCCTGTAACCTGATTAGTGAGCATCAGCCGCGGCTGATATTGCTGGATAACTATCTCCCGGACGGTAAAGGCGTGGAGTTAATCGACAACCCACTGCTGAAAAGCTACGAATGCTCGGTGATCTTCATCACCGCCGCCAGCGATATGCAGACCTGCAGCCATGCCATGCGCAGCGGTGCGTTCGACTACCTGATTAAGCCCGTCTTTTTCCAGCGTCTGCATGCCTCCCTTGAGCGGTTTATGCGCTTCATCCATACCGTGCAGCAGGTGAAGGTCGTCGACCAGCATGCGCTGGATCGCCTGTTTAATCTACCTGCCGCGGAATCCTCTCTCACCCCGTCGACGAAAGGTATTGAGCCCCAAACGCTGGAACGGATGAAACAATTTTTCGCCGATAATCCCGACAGTGCGATGTCGGTGGAAGAGGTCGTGGAGAACGTCGGGATCAGCAAAACCACGGGACGTCGCTATCTTGAATACTGCGTGGAAAGTGGGTTAATCAGCGTCGAGATGCTGTATGGCAACATTGGTCATCCACGAAGGTTATACCGCAAAGCCCCCGATAAACCGTAATCCGCAACCGTTCACAGGCTAACGTTCGCGGATTTTATGGTGTTAATTGCTGAAACGACGGCAACAATCACACTTCGGAATCATTGCCCGCTTCACCCTATTGTGGGTGGAGCCCACTGCGCTATGTTGACAATTAGTTCCTCAAATGTAACTAAAAGGTTAACTATAATGTCGAACACATTCCGAATTTCTCTGATTACCGCTACTGTACTGTTCTCTGCTTCTGCACTGTCTGCCTTGCCGCAGGGCTATCCTGCTGAGTATCAAAACGTTGTCAATGGCGCAACGAAAGAGGGCAAGGTTGTCATTTACTCCACCACCGACATCAAAGCTGCCGGGCCGCTGATCCAGGGCTTCGAAAAAACCTACCCGGGCATTAAAGTTGAATACAACGACATGAACAGCACCGAGCTGTACAACCGTTTCATCAGTGAACAGGCCTCCGGCGGTGTAAGCGGCGACGTAGTCTGGAGCTCCTCCATGGACACTGGTCTGAAGCTCGCCACCGACTACGCCATGGAGTACAAATCGCCGGAGCAAAGCCAGCTGCCGAAATGGGCGGTCTGGAAAGACAAGGCATACGGCACCACCTATGAGCCGGTGGTCTTTATCTACAACAAACGCCTGATCCCGGCCGGCGACGTGCCCGATTCTCACGCCGCGCTGGCGAAACTGATTGCCAGTCAGACGGACAAATTCAAGGGCAAAGTCACCACCTATGACATCGAGAAGTCGGGTCTGGGCTTTATGCTCTCAGTGCAGGATCACAACGCCGATCCTAATTACTTTAAAACCCTGGCTGACGTCGCCAAAGGTGGTTTATCAGTACAGTCGTCTACCGGCACCATGATGGAGCGCGTCTCCTCCGGTGAAAACCTGATCGGCTTTAATATCCTCGGATCTTATGCTGAAGCACGTGCGAAGAACGATCCGTCGCTCGGCATTTCCTATCCAAAAGATTACACCCTGGTGCTGTCGCGTGTGTCGTTCATCAGCCAGCAGGCACAAAACAGTAATGCGGCAAAACTGTGGCTCGACTATGTGCTGTCTGAGCAAGGGCAAAACATTCTGGCGAACCAGGCAGACATTCCGTCCATTCGTAATGATATCGAAGGGAAAAATGATATCGACGGCCTGACCAAAATCCTCGGCAACGCGCTGAAGCCGATCCCGGTTGATGAAACGCTGCTGGAATACCTGCAGCCGAAAAAACGCCTGGAGTACATCAAAGAGTGGCGTACTGCCGCCGGTAAATAAGCGTCTGAGCGCGGTGCAGGCCGCCGCGCTCCAGTTCATCGACTGAGTTCGTTTTTCTGGGCTGCAACACCAGGGATACCCCATGAATACATTACGCAGAAAGTGGCAAAGCCTGCCGCGAGGCATCGTCGTGCTGATAACCGCCCTGGTTATCTACACGCCGCTGTCGTTTATCGTGATACAGAGCTTCCTGTCCGCCCCGTTCTTTTCTCCGTCAAAAGAGTGGAGCTTTGAATCATTTGATTTTATTTTCACCGACCCTGATTTTTATAAGGCCCTGAAAAGTGGTTTTATTCTCGCCTTCGGGCTGGTTTTTATCTCCATTCCGCTGGGCGGCGTGCTGGCATTTCTGATGGTGCGTACCGACCTGCCCGGTCGCCGGTTGATTGAGCCGCTGATCCTGGTCCCGATTTTCGTTTCACCGATGGTACTGGGCTTCGGCTACGTGGTAGCCGCGGGTCCGGTGGGTTTTCTCTCCCAGTGGGCGGAAGCGCTGGTTGGCTTTGTGCCGTGGAATATCTACGACATGTCGAGCATTGTGGTCATTGCCGGCCTGACGCACGTCCCGCACGCCTATCTGTATATTTCGTCAGCGCTGC
The DNA here is from genome assembly GCF_012241585.1 of Pantoea sp. LS15. NCBI lineage: Bacteria > Pseudomonadati > Pseudomonadota > Gammaproteobacteria > Enterobacterales > Erwiniaceae > Pantoea > Pantoea sp. LS15. The sequence continues at coordinate 76,285 of NZ_JAAVXA010000018.1, read as the reverse complement.
GTAGCGTAGGCTCCGATGTAGAAGAGGCCGCGCGCACCGCGGGTGCGTCGCCCTGGCAGGTGATGACCTCCGTCAGCCTGCCGATGGTGCGCCCGTCCATTCTGTACGCCACTGTGCTGCTCTTCTTCCTGGGGCTGGAAGTGTTCGGCCTGATGCTGGTGCTCGGCGACCCGGAAGGCAACATGGTGCTGGCGACCTATCTCTATAAGCTGACGAACAAGATGGGTACCCCATCCTATCACCTGATGGCGGCGGTTGCCGTGGTGCTGATCTGCATCACCATCCCGCTGGTGATGCTCCAGCGACGCCTGATGCGCACCGCCAACCGCTTCGTCACCATGAAGGGCAAAGCTTCTCAGGCCCGTGCGTTACCGCTGGGTAAATGGCGCTGGGTTGCTGGCGCGGTGATTGCCTTCTGGCTTACCGTTACCATCGGTGTTCCACTGCTCGGCGTGGTATTGCGTGCGTTTATCTCTAACTGGGGCGTCGGCGTTTCGTTGTGGGATGAGCTCTCTCTGAACACCTTCCGCACCATCTGGGCGCAGCCCAACCTGCTGCGCGCCATCATCAACTCCATGGCGATTGGCGTGATTGGCGGTGCGCTGGCGGTAGTCTGCTACCTGTTTGTCGGCATTGCCATGCACCGCAAACCGGACAACACCACGCGCTTCCTGGATTACAGCGTGCTGGTGCCACGCGCCGTGCCAGGCCTGCTGGCGGGGCTGGCATTTTTGTGGGTGTTCCTGTTCCTGCCGATGTGGCTGGATAACGCGCTGAAATCCGGCTGGCTTTCCGGGTTTGCCTGGACCGACTGGATGCGCGAAAACGTCATCGTCTGGCTGCGTTCGCTGCGCAGCACCATTTTCAGTGTCTGGCTGGCCTATACCGTGGTGTGGATGGCTTATGGACTCAGACTCATCTCCTCAACGCTGTTGCAAGTGGGACCGGAGCTTGAAGAAGCGGCGCGCAGCACCGGGGCAACACGTGGCCAGATCACCCGTCACGTTACTATTCCGCTCTCCCGCTACGGTCTTATCGGTTCCTGGCTTCTGATGTTCCTGATCTTTGAACGCGAATACTCAACGGGTGTGTACCTGCTTTCACCCGGGACGGAAACCATCGGCTCGATGCTGGTTTCCCTCTGGGCTGCGGGTGCCATTGATATCGTGGCGGCGCTCTCTTTCATTAACATCCTGCTGGTCGTGGTAGGTCTGGGCATTGCCCTTCGTTTCGGAGTCAAAATACATGATTGAATTAGCGGTTGACGATCTGCACTTAACCTACGGCGACAATCCTGTTTTAAAAGGGGTCTCCATGAACCTGAAGCGCGGTGAGGTTGTTTCCCTGTTGGGGCCCTCCGGTAGCGGCAAGACCACCCTGCTGCGTGCGGTGGCGGGTCTGGAGAAACCCACTCAGGGTTCGATTGTCATTGGCAAAAACAAAGTTTACGACGGCACACCGCGCAGCGAGATCCCCGCGGAAGAGCGTAACCTGGGCCTGGTGTTCCAGTCCTATGCCCTGTGGCCGCACAAAACCGTGTTTGAAAACGTGGCTTACCCGCTCAAACTGCGTAAAGTCCCGGCCAAAGAGATCCAGCAGCGCGTGCAGGATGTGCTGGACCAGCTTGGTCTGGGTCATCTGGGTAAACGCCACCCGCACCAGCTCTCCGGCGGACAGCAGCAGCGCGTGGCGATAGGTCGGGCGCTGGTCTATAACCCACCGGTAATTTTGCTGGACGAACCGCTTTCTAACCTCGACGCCAAGCTTCGCGAAGAGGCCCGTGTGTTCCTGCGTGAGCTGATCATCAAACTCGGTTTATCCGCGCTCATGGTGACGCACGACCAGAACGAAGCGATGTCCATCTCCGACCGTATCCTGTTACTCAATAACGGTAAAATTGAGCAACAAGGCACACCTCAGGAGATGTATGGCTCACCCAAAACGCTGTTCACTGCTGAGTTTATGGGTAGCAATAACCGTCTGCACGGTAAGGTCACCGAAGTACGCGACGGCAGAGCGCGTATCGAAGGAAAAGGCTGGGTGCTGTGGGGCCAGGCCGGTGAAGGGGTGCAGAGTGGTGCTGAGGCCACGGCGGTGATCCGCGTCGAGCGTGTGGCGGTGGTCGACGGTCCAGGGGAAAATCAGCTTGAACTGCCGCTGCTCACCAGCATGTATCTCGGCGACCGTTGGGAATATTTGTTCCGTACGACGGGGGATGATTTTGTGATCCGAGCGTATGGGCATGAGGTTCGCGACCCGCAGCACTGCCATCTTTCGCTGCCTGAGAAGCATGTTTGGATCTTCCCGAAAGGGTGATAAAAAAGGCTGCGCAATGCAGCCTTTTTTGCAACTCCAGTTTGTATTTTCCGTTTCATTATCCATCGCTATTACGTTTAAAAATAAACAACTTTAACCTGAAGCTGCCATCGTTGTTTTAGATAATACCTACCTCATTTATCCATTCAGAGTTCCCCATGAATAAACTCTCGCTATTAGTGGTTGTTTTCAGCCTCGGTTCATTAACCGCATGCAGTCATTCCCAGCCAGATAAAGTTGAACAAATAAACCATCTAAATATCCCGTTAGTCCTTCCCGGTGAAAAACCACCGATGGTGCAGACCTCACACATTGCCGCGCTTTACCAGAGCAACAAACAGCAGATTGATAAACTAACGAATAACATTAAAGTGAGGTATTTACAGGATGCGACAGCGAGAGATATTTTTACTGAGGACAGTCCCATCCAGCCAGTTTATGCCTCTCTGACAAAGCTGGAACAGTTAGAGATGGTCAACGAGCAATATCTGAAAGATAAAAATGAGGCTGGTCTGAGTACTATTAATGTCCTGCTTCAACCTTTAATGAAAGGATAAACGTCAAAAGCCCGACTACGCCATAGCCGGGCTTGTATTAGTGAAATGCGGGTAAATATTAGTCGTGCTGTCCAAAGCGGTAAGTTACCCCTGCCGTAACGGAACTTACGTCACTGCTCACCCCGATCTGGTTCGCGTTACCTACATTACTGACCCACTGATATTCCAGGCGCCCCGCCCAGTTTTTGTTGAACGCATACTCCGTCCCCACAGCCACAAGCGGACGTACACCGGTTTCAAAGCGATTGTGACCACTTACATCAGACTCAGCACGATACCCCATCGCACCGGCTCGGCCATAAAGATCCCAGTTGTCCGTCATGGCGTAGCTGGCTTTTAAGGACATTTGCAAACCCTGAGCCTTCATTTGCGCGCCTGCGCCATGCTGCCCTTTGATCTGCATATTACCTAAGTAATCGTAGCCACCCTCAACAGCAAGCCAGGGTGTAATTTGGTAACCGGTATAAACACCGCCACCGACATTATCCTGATCAAAGCTGTTATTGGCGTCGTGTGCTTTAGCTCCAGTGTTGGTGTCAAAATAATGTGACCAACCGAATTTAGCACCGCCATACCAGGTACCTACATCGGCTGCCGCAAATGCGGTGGTTGCGGTAAATGCGTTAGCAAGAATTAAAGCGACAAGTATCTTTTTCATAGAAAATCCCGTTTACACTGTTGAATGTTTTTCAGTAAACAAACAATAGCGGTAAACGAGATGGTGGTTAATTGATTTTATGTTTAATTTTAAACTTCACTAAAATGACTCTGGTAAATTACCAAGAGTTAATAAATATCCGCCGCGTTTAAAAGAGATGTATTCTCCTTGTTTAAGGGCTGATAAGACATTGAGAATACTACTACGGGATAATAGTGTACGGTCCTGAATATAGTCAAGAATTGTCGTGCGCATACGCGCCTCTTCAGGCAGTAATATCATCTCCTGCAGATGGTTACGAATAACAGAATAGGTTCGCTGCTGAACAACCTGAGCATCGCGATAAATTAAATAGGCCGTGTGATATGAAAGCAATGCCGACACATCTTCCCATACCCCCTCCTCACGAAAAAGATCGGCGGCCTGTTCTGCATCAACACGCAAGATGGTTGATTCTGTTTCAGCGCGAAGAATATGCCCCTGAGTGGGCTGGATCATCTCTGCAATACCAAACAGATGAGGCTCGTAAACCGTGACCAACAACAAACCATCCTGGGCACGAAGTATGGACAGTTCGCCCTCCAGAAACAGGTACATTTGCTGGCGACCTTTATATGCCCAGGTGATCCGTTTACGTGGGATAACTTTTACTTGTTCAGCAATCGGTTCGAGGATCGCGGTCAGTCGTTCAATGGATTTTTCCGGTCGAACAGGCGGTAAAATATGCATAGTACAACCTTCTAACATGGGATAATTTCCAGTATAGACCAACGATAAACTGCTCAAAATTGATAGCTATAGTTGACGCTGGCAAACCAGAGATGGGGGTGATCGTAACTTCCCGCGAAGGCAGACGGCGAGCTCACCTTTGATGACTGCATATGAAGGTACTCTACTGCGATACCGATATTGCTGGCCGGAGAGATCTGATACTGTGCCCCCGTCCCGAAGCGCCACTCGTCGCCAGTGGGAAGTGTCATGGCCACATCATCCTGACGACGATAAGGTGAACTGTCAAATGCCACGCCAGCATTCAGACGCCATTGTGCCGTTGGCCGGTATTGCACGCCCAGCGCACTATGCCAGGTATCTTTCATGCGGTTAGCCTGGTTTACTTTCCGTCCGTTCACCGTCACCTGCGGTGCGCCAAACTGGCTCCAGTCCTGCCAGCCGAGATCGGCCATCAACGACCACTGCTGATTCACATCATGCACGACGCTGAGCATAAGTTGCTGCGGTGCACGGACCTGGGCTGAGAGCGGCAGAGTGTCTCCACGTACTTTACCGTTAATATTGAAACCGTAGTCGGTTTGGCTATTCCAGGTGATCCCGGCACGCGTCTGCCCGGACAACTCCATGAGTAGCCCCAGACGATAGCTCATGGCCCAGTCATGATCATGCTGCTGGCGATCATTATCGTTAACGTTACGGGTCAGCGACAAAAAACCGTAATTCACATTGGCAGATGCACCGATTGAAAGCCTGTCGTTCAGTTTGTACGCCAGAGAAGGACTGAGGGTCATCGCTGCCATTGTGCTCTTTTTGATCAGCCTGTCACCCGCCCAGTTACCATAATCGATCCCCAGACCATAGTTGCCATAAAGCCCGATCCCGGCATAGAGATTGTCGGTCACTTTTTGGCTGTAAAAGGCGCTGGTATTCGGGAAGGTTTTCATCACATCACCAGGACTACGCTGCGCGGTGTTATTCAGTTGGTAGTCGATAGACCCATCCATCACCTGTAACCCACCAGTGAACATGTGATCCGGTAACTGTGTCATACCCGCCGGGTTGGTCATTATCGTTGAGGCATCCTGGGCGCGAGCAGCCTGCCCTGCCCCGGCCAGAGCGGTATCCTCGGTACCTGTTTCATAAAAATAGAGGCCGCTGGCATGGGTGCAGGAACTCACCAGCAGGCCCACACTCAGTAATATTCGTATTTTCATATCTGACTCGTTAAAGATAAACAACGCGGAAGGTATATCAGCGAATAAAGAACGAGTAAAAAGAAAGCATGTTTATTTTTGAATTTTGCCCGTTTCATGATATATGGGGTATCTTATTAAGATTATTCTTAATATCGTAAAAAATAGTTGTTAGTTTTTAATAAATTAAAAAATAACAATCAAAATTATCATTTTTATAATTTTGAATTCTATATACACCCTGACTATTCTCATTCGAGCCGTTAACTGACGGAGAATCACAAATAAACACATTCCGTATGGATAATTTTCAATGGCGAATTTATCCGCCAAATGTCACAGGAGTCAGACATGAGCACTAATTTAATCTGGTCAGGAAAAGTGGAAGCAAAAAATGCCGAAGCGATAAATACCGGCATTACTCTTAAACCAGGAGAGATCATTACCATTCTGGCCAGTGGTTGGGCCAAAAATGGGAGTGAAACTTTTGCTCTGACCGCACCACAAGGTCGTATTCCCCGGGAAGGTGAAACGCTGGCAGTTCGCAACCCTTCGCTGCTTGCACGGATTGGTAAAGAAGAATATCCAGTTGGCAACCATAAATATCGCTGGTCAGTTCCTGCGGAAGGTGCACTGTCACTGATTTTTGCAGACGGTAAAGACCAGTATAAAGACAACTCCGGTGAATTCAGTGTTGAAGTATATCGTGAGGCGGATATTACAGCAGCACCATCAGAACCATATGAAGATTTAACCAACTTTGAACGTGATAACTGGAATAACTGGCAGGCGGGACCGGCCGGGCACGATCTCTACCTGGTCGATACCAGCACGAGAGCGGTAGAATTCATTACCAAACCTGGCAAAAACCATGCCGGAGAGATCCTCAAAAAGACACTTTCAGGTCTTACCGCCGGGCATGAATATACCTGGACGGTGAAAGTTGCGCGCATTATCGGAAAATATGAAGCACCAAAAATTTCGCTCCGGGCGGATGGCAAAGATATTTCCGCACCGCTGGAACTGAAGCAGGCGAATGAATGGGTAACCCTGAGTGGAAAATTTAAAGCCACGGGCAGTAATGCACAACTCGTTATTGTTAGCCATGTTGCGGCAAGTATGGGCAACGATTTCCGAATTAAAGAGCTTAAAATTAAGGGTTAATTGCTAATTTAGCGGACGGCTATTCAATGGAAATACAGAATAGTAGATTTTTCTTCGCAAGGCGATAGATGGTTTGAAAAATTGTGTAGCACATATGATGAACATATGTGCTACACCAACAGGCAATAAACACACTCTATTACTCTTTATTATGTTCCCTATCTTCTCACTGTCAGCGACCGTCTGGAACAAGACGCGTCTCAATAAATGCTATTCTGAAAACATAACATCATTGTTGCCACGACTCTGAATCACCACAGGTTTAACAGACAACTCAAAGTCATTTATGCATTGCCTCCCACCGGTAGATGAGCCTGCCCTCTTGTTTGGACAGCCCCTTATCCTTTAGGATAAGAAAAATCAGCAGTGATTAAATGTGACACTGATTTATCAGACTGGACTTCATATGCGATGCTATATCGTTTTCCAGAAGTAAACTTAAATCCGAACACAGGAAGACACTCACCTTTAGGTACATAAACAGGCTTGTCATCAAAAACATTGTGAAAAGAGTCGCTTTTATCGCTGTTGATTTGAATCGCGGTAATCCGTTCCTGTGGTTCCAGTGGCGACACCACACAAACATGATTGTCTTTGATAAATGTCTTTGTAGATTCTCGATCTACCATTCTGTCACCAGGCCCAGGGCATCCCGTTAAGAGAAATACGACACCCAGCAACATACCTACTCCTCTGTACATCCCCATTCACTCAGCTCTCAATAGTAAGACCATTTACTGATCCCATAAACCAGCAGTACCCAGTAAGCTTTTCTTGAACCAGTCTATAAGTATATTCAGCAACCCAGCTAAAAGTACCCCTATTCTTACCTATTGCTCATGTTGATGTTGCCACTAATGCTCTAGTTCATGGATGAAAATATCTTTATCTTCAATGAAAACCAACTTTGCAGAAAAGTCTTATCTGTACATAGACTCTCTGTACCATAACTCCTCGTTGGGAGTCATCGCGGATGATAATGATGATCTGTTCGTCGGAAAATGGCTTCTTAATAGGGATGTCCTCATGTGTCTTATGAAGACATTGCTAACATCGCGGTGTATTAATCAACGGGGAGCAGGTCAGTTTGAAACGTCGGACAATGAAAAATAGAGAATTGCCGCGTGGAGTCTCAGAGTTTGATTATGTGTTCGTTCCGCTAAAATCAAACGTTGGGAAAGCATTTCCTGTTGTTTTCGACTTTATTGCACGTAAAATGACCAGACACATTTTGGGAAGGAGTCTTTAATGGATATCGCGCTGCTCAACAGGGGGTGGAACAGAACATGGTCAGATACCATGGTGAATCTGGAAGCCCGGAAACTCGTCGAAACAGCAAACCGGCTGTCAGCATTCTATTTGCAAGATGGTCTTACACGTATCAAGTTTGTCGAAGAGATAAAACAGGTTGTAGAGAAAGAATTTGAAACCGCACGACGAGCTAAAACCGATGAAGAATGCATTATATGCATCAAAAATCTGCGTGCCGAAACGGATAATCTGCACGAACAAGAACGTCTGTTAAGAACCAGAGCCGCACAGCTTTACGCGAAAATCGAGTTTGTTAAGGAAAATAATAAAATCGTCGGTTATGTTATATCCGCTGTAAATGTGGTGCTATCAGGCGTGGTTCTCTTTGGTGGCTTTATGATGTTATCCACTATGGGGCCGATTGGTATGCTGGCTGGGGCAGTCCTGATTGCCGATGGAATGAACGGATTAACGAAAGAAGTGCTCAACTTTGATCAGCCTGCAGGACATAAACCCTCGCAAGGTATCATTGCTGACTCCGCGATGCATACGGCCCAGTTCATGGGATTTAATCCTAACACGGGCTTGGCTCTCTATAATGGTGTTACTCTTGGCGCCAGTGTGTATAGCATTGTAGGACTCGCTCGAAAAACTGGAGCCTGGAGATTATTCCGCTGGCTTCCACACGATTACTATCGCAAAGTCAGCACAATGAGCACTCCTAAACTAACAATGAAGATTGTCGGTTATGGTGTTAAAGCAAAAGTGATTTTCGACCTATTGACAACAGAAAATGGAACCAGTTAATCCTTGATAGTTTTTCGGTAACGCCAGGATTTATAGGAAATTACCGGCGGCTGTGCGAAAGAGATAATGGCAACCCCAAAGATCATCGCCAACCCCCATGCAACTGCTCTATCAGGTGAGCTGAAGATGATAAGTAACAGTAGGATAAAGGCACACACAGCCACCACTCCCACCAAGGTAATAAATCGCCTGGCGAGGTCATTTATGGCCTCTCCAAGCGTTCCTCCATATTTTTCAATATTGCTTTTTATCTTCTGCAATTCGGGCTGCGTAAACCCTGAACGTAACAAAGCCTCATCAGTTACTTTCATATCGTGTCGTCCCTTATCTCCCTGGAGTGTTTTCTCAATCGCTGATTGTGCAAGCAATCATACTGATGAACTTTACAGCAATCCAGCCGAAACTTTTCGGCATATTACATCTCCCCCCTTTCTTATCTTCTGGATGATGCCAAGACATTGAGACGATATAAGGTTAACGATCACATGATGTTTGTGCTATTTAACAGATTTCAGGCAATAGCAGCCATAAAGCCCCGTTAGCGGTACAAGCAACAAGCGGAGCGTAGCGACTTCATCAGGCCAACCCAGTTGGTTTCGCTTTTCGAAAGTCACCAGTGACCAAATTAGATTGTCAGAGGGATCACACCTTATCAGGATGCCCGTGTACTTTTCGGAGCGTGAGCGAAGCGCTGGCAGAGCCTGCATGTTGTGTGCAGGTACGTTTACCACTATTCACCTGTTTACGTGGCTCACAGGCCACACATCGGGCTTAAATGCGTGTGATCAATCTGTTCGGGAGTTATGCCAGGTATGGGGCTTTTTGTTCGTTGTTTTGCTGTCGCGGTAAGAACCTGGAACCTCCGCCAGCGTGATGATATGCACCCTTGTACCACAGACCAATCACGCGACAGATGCGGGCGTAGAACAATGGGTAGTTTAAGTTGTACCTGCTAAAGTGGGGGATCGTAACTAACTGATAAATCATAATCAGTTGATTTATCGGGAGATTGGAGCGGGCGAAGGGAATCGAAGAGGCCGACTCTAAGCACCGGAAAGGACAAGGCAAACAGACGTTTACGTAAATCCACGGTAACTAGTAGCGGTAGCTTACTAGGTTAAGACCATGACGATCAAGGGCAAAGGAACAAATTATCTTTACGTAAACAGTGACGGGATTTATATCATCCAGCTTCATATTCCCGTTTACATGCGCCACCTCTGGAACGGTCGCAAGATGCTTAAAAAATCAACAGGCACTCGCGATCTTGTGTTGGCTCGTAGGTTTCGTGATCAGTACCTGATGGAGTTCAGAAGGCTACAGGCGCAATTCAACCCAAATGCTTATCTTCTCAAGATTCAGTCAGCCATTACCGATCTACGTTTCGTTGGTGCTACATCTACTAATCTCGTTCCAGATTTTCAGACAGCCACCAAAGGGAAACCTTCAACGCCAAAGTTAAAAGACCTTTGCGACGAATACATGAAGGTGTATTCAGACAGGCGGAGCTATTCCACTTTGCAAAAGTCTGCCCGTGCTGTCGAGGCGTTTACGAAATCCATCAAAAGACCAGCGATTACAATTGGCGGTATTGGTCGCCGTATGGTGACGGAGTTCCTGGAGGCTAACCAAGGCAAGTTTTCACCTCAAACGTTGCAGAACTGGCTAACCTCTTTGGGGAGTCTGTACGAGTTCGCCAAACGTCGATATGACGCAATCCCGGACAGTAACCCGTTTCACGGTCATAACCTCGAAGCACGTCGCACGATAGAGAGTTATCAGCCGTTTGAACCTGAACAATTGCAAACACTTGTCAGAGAAGCGGATAACGTTCTACGCGATGTCATACTGATTGGGCTGTACTCAGGCATGAGGTTAGACGAAATCGCCAGCATTAAGCGGGCGGAGATTGTGATGATGGAGGGTGTACGGTGTTTCTTCGTAAGCAAGTCTAAGACGCTTGCCGGGGTGCGTTATGTTCCAATCCACTCTCTACTGATCGGCATTGTTGATAAGCATCTGGCAAACAACAGCGGTGAATATCTGCTGGAACAGTCAAACAAAATCATTCGTAAGGATGGCAAGCGGGGTCCATGGTATAGCCAAAAGTTCACCCGGCTGCGTGATAGCGTTTTGCCAACAGCTACAGATCGGCAATGTTTCCACAGCCTACGGGGAATGTTCATCACCTGCTTAGACCGTGCGGGGGTGCCAGAACAACGGATCGGTGCTATCACCGGACACACCGAACAGAAAGCGAAAACCGAAGCATTCAGAACCTACAGCAAAGGCGCGGGGATGAAGGAACTATCGGAGTATGTGGAGTTAGTGAGTTACGGTAATATAGAGTAAAAACAAGGGGCAAGCCCTGCCCCTTTCACAACGGGAGAGTTAAGAAGTATGGACCTACAAGCATGGGATAACGTTATCTCTATCGCTTCGAATGCAGTCACAGCGCTGGGTGTGGTTGGAGGGGTAGTTTTTGGCGGTTCGAAACTGAAAGACTATCTTGATGTAAAAAAGAATGATGTTGCTTTTCAGACAGCGTTAGCATTATATGATGAATTTGGTGCGCTACGTAAAAAGCATCTTAAAATAAGAGTTAACTTTAATGTGGTTCTAAATCATATGGATGAATCATTTGATGGACAGCATCCAATAACAGCAACGAAGTATTTCGAATTACAACGATTAGGGATTGATTGTATTGATGATTCTCTTTCAATAACTCGCCTATTAATCAAAGCAGATAACTTCAACACATTATTTAATGAAGAACTGCATGATAAAATTATAGAAATTACATATCTTACCAACAGCATAACTGAGAACCTGGACTCGTTTTTCAACTTAACCCTTAATTCTTTGAAAAATAAAATAGTACAAGATACTGATATTGATAATGCTCATATTTTATGCGAAGAATACGAAAAATTAACATCAAAATGCCATGAACTTTGCTCAGAAATAAGGGGGATTAGATTCAAGGATTTTTGTAAATTCGCATAAAAAAGGCCGGGTTGCCCCAGCCTCATTTGGTTTTGATTTTTCGTTGTCGCTTTTCGTTCAAATAGTACCTAATAGCACTGTCGAATCCGTGGTTTTGAATGCGGTCAAGTAGGCTGGAGCGACTACACTCAAGCCGACGCGCCAATGCTGACATGTTGATAATCGCATCATCGCCCTTGCCATCTAGAATCCACTGCATCAGCGGCATGTTACCAGTACCGATCAAAGCTAATTTCATATGTATCTCCTTTCCTTTGCCTCGCCAGCAGCGGGGGCAATGCGCCCCCAACATCTGCTGTCTTACGCTGCGTCGTCCATAGTGATCTTCAGAACGAAGTCCGGACGCATTGGGATCTGAATCTGTGATAACTCACTGACCACCTCATAGTTCATGAACTTATCACGCAGAACGTAATGGTAAGATGGATAAACCGGACCATTAGCAACTTCAGCATGACGGCTCGCCGGAGTCTGGTAAGTCATATACGGAGACAGGTCACCTTCTACGATGTTGGAGAATGTCGCCAGCATGTAGCCTTCACCATCTGCAATGCCGTACAGCGGGTCATCTACCTGTACCACGGTTACGCGCCCAATGTTATATCGGTCATATGCACCCAAAGTGTCAGGGAAAATGATATCGCGGGACGTGGCTTGGAATAATGCTGCCTGATATGCGGTTGGGTTCGCCTGAATAGCGGCGAATAACGAAGGTGAAGCTAGCAGATAAACCTGTTTAATGCTGGAAGACCAACCACCCAGATTTTTCTTCAGCAGAGTGACAGCATTCTGCATCTCAGTAATAACGTTGGCACTGGTGCCAGTCTTCACGGTTGTTGTTGGCTGGCTAATGCCCCAGAAGGTTTGCCAGTTCAGATCAGGGCCTTCGCGTAGGTGTGTCGCCTCTACGGTATTGTGAAGCAGACTCTGCGCCATTGCATATTCAACGTCACGGCGGGTTTGCAGGTAGTGCTTCAGGGTATGATTAGCAACAACATCTTCAGCGGTCATTTGACGGTTTGTTCCCGGCTGACGTTTCCCCTGCCAATCCTGGCTAGTGATGGTTGAGCTGTAAACATGAAGTGGAGCCTGAACAGTCACGTTAGCCGCTTTAGGGAAGTTTAGACCGGACATTTCAGAACCATAACGGGCAACAGATTTAGTCACTTCACGCTGCACATCTTCCAGGGTATCGAGCGCAATGATTTGCGTGTCGCTTGGACGGCTGGTAAAAATCCCCAGGCTGGACAGAAGGAACCCCTCGCCGCTTGGCTTCACGAACTGACCTGAAAGGTTAGTAAAATCACTTAATTTCATATAGTTATCTCTCCTTGATTAGATTGCGGTGTTTGCATCAGCAATGCGGTTGCCTTGCTTAACAAGGGCAGCGTATGCAGCATCTTTTGCAGCAGCCGCTACAACCAGACCAGATGGGTTGAACACGCATTGGGTATCACTGATAACAAGGCTACGGACATCACCTGCAATTTGGTTTTGCAGTGCAACAGCACAGTTATCAGCATCGGCTGCAACGTATGCCGCGCCAGTGGTCGGGTTAATCACATCACCACAAGTCACGTCAGCAGCCAGATCAAGGATCACGGTGCGCTTATGAAAGATCGGTGAATCGGTATAAACCAATACATCCTGTGGGGTTTTGCTTTCGTATTCGAATGCCATATTTTGTATCTCCATACAGTTTTTATAATCCGGCGAATATGCCGGGTAGAGTTGAAAAAATACCGTCCATCGGACGGCATTCTTCTATTCGTATTCCCAACAGAAAAAGAGCCGGAGGCAGGAAAACGCCTGCCCCGGTTGGTAGATCATCGGAGATGATGAAATTCACCCGTTTACGGGTTAGCAACATGCGTTGCTAATCGCTTCACGATGGTGTTTTCTGATGGAGAGATTTGGAAAGCATGATCGGTAAGTCACGCTTCAGGAATGAGGGAGCACAGCAGCGGGAGACCTCATATCTTCGCTGCCGCACTCAATGCCAGTTTTCGTCTGGCAAGACGGCCTTCCGAGGATGAAAGGGCTTGGCAAATCCCCGATCCAAGGTCGGAGAAAATTCTTCTACACCCGTTTACGGGTTAGCAACATACGTTGCTAATCGTTCTACGATGCTTTTCTGATACAGCCAGCGGCAATGGCCTAACCTTACCGTGAGAGGGTGCGGATATTGGCTGTATGAGAAAAGGCGCTCTGGGAAAAGCGCACTTTGATTCCTAAGGAGAAGGGAATAACATTTGGCCGTTGTAATTCACCTTGTATATTATTTTATCATGGGATTATTTCTTTTGCAACAAATTTCACGGAAAATATTGACTTCTCGATAAATTTGATATATGAGCGGCAGATTCGCCGCCAATATATTAATTAGCCAGAAACCCCAAGGATGAGATTAGTATTTCTTCTATCCTGCTCTTCGACTTCGGCCTTAATAGCATCGCTGAACTTGCTATCATCAATGCTGAGTTTAACCTCGTTGGTGACAGTCAGATCGGCCTTACCTTCTAGGCTTAACGGCTTGCCAAGGTTCATGCCATACGCAAGATTATCAATTCCTGGTAGCTGTGCCATGCCTGCGGTAGCTGGCTGCAATCCTGGCAAAGTATTCATGCCCGAAAACGCATTGGTGAAACCTTGGGCATGATCAGCAAAGAAGTTTTTGATATCAGTCCAAAGTGTTGGCCTATTATTGTTGGCCTGCACCCTCTTCATAAAGGCATCAGGATCAGCCTGAATCTCATCGAGACGATTGTTGAGACTTACGCCAGCAATGATTGCAGGAAGACCGATTGATAAGCCGCCACCTTTACCGCCTTTAGCTGGTTTGCCGTCTTTCCCTGGTTTGGTGTTGTCGGTTCCTGGGTTGGCAATGCCACCAAGAGCACCGATCCCGGCAAGAGTACCAAGCAGACCTTTCAACGGATTCGCGAAGCTGACAAGCCACCTCAACGCGCCAGCCAACTTGAAGACCGCACCAGTGAAGATCGCAATTCCTGCCGCATACGCTGCTGTATTGCCGAATCCCTCGAATGTCTTGGACAATTGAGGAACATACTTTTTGATCAGCGCTTCAATGAGAATGAAGCTGTTATAGACCGTGTAACCAGCATCAGTGAAACCTTTAATCACGTTGCCTGCAATGGCTCCCAGCGTCTTAAATGCATCCTGGTTGCTGTCAATTGCATCTGTCAGACCGTTAAACGTATCGGTAAGCTGACTGCCGAAGCCCGATTCAAAGAAATTCTTCTGTGCAAGCTGCATCGTTGTACGCAAGCGCATCATAGCAACACGGTTAGATTTCAGTGACTTCTCGAAAGCTCCGCCCTTCTGTGCTGCCGCTTTGAACTCATCACCAACAAGGGGAAGAATATCCTTCGCCAGCAGTTCACCGTTTTTCATCATTGCCATGAGGTCTTTTTCGGTAAGGTCCGTCCGGCCTTTTAGCTTATTCAATGCCTTGACGAAGATCCCGACTGCGTTTGGTAAAGCGTCCCCGAGCTGACCTTTTAACTCCTCAGCCTGCACTGTGCCTTTAGCGTACATCTGATTAAGCGCGAGCAAGGCGCGGCTCTGCTCCTCTCCAGTGGCCCCTAATACGGTTCCGTACTGGCTGACACCCTCAAACAGGTTTTTGATCTGGCTGTCGGTCGCCTTGCCAGCGGCTGAGGCGTAGAACTTAACGAAGTCTTTCGATGTCTGTTGCAGGTCAAGACCGAGGGAAAGCGCCTGTTTCTGGAGATACGCCATTTCCTGAGTGGCTTTCTTACTGTCGCCTGTCACCGCCTGGAGACCAGAGGCCATTGATTCGAAGTCTTGCCCGGTCTGCATGATGGTTTTGCCGATACCAATAGTGGCCCCAATGGTGATCGCTGTGCCAGCATGATCAAGAAGGGATGTATCAAGGCCCGTCACTTTAGCTTTAACTGGGAGCGTTATCGGCTTTTTGATTAGCCCGCCCTGCTGTCTCAGCCCGTGCTGTAGCTTGCTCACCCTGGCGTTGTACTCTCCAAGTGCCATTGAACCAGCATGATATTGTTTCGTTAATTGAGCGAAGTCGCTGATTGCTTGCGCTCGCTGGCGTGGTGTCAGGTTGTAACCGTTGGTGGCAGTGCTAAAGCGAATACTTTTGGTGCGGATCTGCTGAGTGCGTTTCTCTAGGCCGGCCTGTTCACGCTGTGCTCTGATTGCCTTACTGAGACCACGGACACTTTTAGGAACCAGACCGCCCGCTGCTGGGTTACGTGCTGCAATCGCAGCCATACGTTGAGCATGGCGCTGTTCGTTGGTCGCCATACGTGCATTGATAGCACTTTGTTTCTGAGCCTCAGCGGTTAATCGCTGATTGAGCTTCAATCTCTGCGTTTCTGCTCGCGCCTGCTGTAGCTGGGTCTTGCCGTTGGCTTGTTGTAGCTTTCGTGTCGCCTGGTCGAAAGATTTTCCCGCTGACTCCGCATATTTTTTCAGGCTATTGATTTTGTTGCGGGCGCGGTTGAAGGAGTTTTGATCGACCTGCCAGGAGACTGTATTAATCAGGCTGGAGACAATCTTATTGGTCCCACTCATCACACCCCCTGCTGCTTGATGATATTGCCGTAACGATCAGGATCGGATTTTGCGAGTGCAGCAGCCGCTGCTTTAGCTTTCGCCAGCATTTCAGGATCGATGTGGTCAGCGGTATGTGAGACAACCGGACGGCTATCAGCGCCCAAAGATTTTTTAATCCGTTGTTCAGCACCAAAGGTGTCTCGCATTGGCGAGAGGGCTTCGCCCCGTTTACCCGTGGGTGTGTCAGCCGGGGCTGATTTGAGCAATTCTAACCCGTTAGCGGGTTTGCCTTCGGCAAATCTCCTTCGGAGATATTCCGGATGTTGATCCAGAAAGTTATCGGTGACGTTCTTCAGATTGTCCCGCGCCTTTTCTAATGCATACTGTTCTGCTGACATGTCATGTATAGCGGCAAAAATCCGATCTCGGATGCTTAGTGTCATTTTATGGTATCTCCAGAGTAGGATTAGCCCGCCGATCAGGACGTGACGAAGCGCCAGCCAGACCACGGGCAGGAAAAAGATGTAATTAAGGGTCAAGTTTCCCCGTCAGGGTGTTAGTAGTGCAGGCGTGGTGAACGTCGCTGTGGGTTCTTCTGTTTTCTGGCGACCGTTTCCCGATAGGCCACAAACAACGGATCAGTATGATCCGGCATTCGAGATGCCATTTCCTTTTCGGTTATTCCTTCACGCTTAAGCAGCGTTACCACAGTGAAAAGGGGCAATTGAAGGTCAGCACAGATTTTTGCCAGCATTGCGCCGCTGTCGAAATACATTCGGGCCATTCGCTTAGTAGCGTACTGACTTGTATTGCTTATCTTGCGACAACGAGGATTCCACGAGTTATCGTAAAGGCCTTTTACCAGGTCATACGGCAAGCGTAGGAGTAGCGCCGTTTTGCCTGGGGTGTAACCGTGAACGAGCATTTTTTTAGCAGTCTCGATCAACGAGGTATCACGAGAGCGGGATTTGTAAAAACGGGACAAATCGGGGGTTTCAGCCTTTAGGCCGTTGCATTCAACATTGTTCAATTCTTCTCCGTATCATCAAAAAGGTATGGTTCTCTAGAAAAATCTCATACAGGTTCAGATTTTGGCAGTAAGTGCACAGGGATGTATTCGGGCAAAGCCGCCTCGATCCAAACGGGGATACTGCGCTGGATCTCCTCTTCAGACTTTCCTTCCCGATGTGCCTGGTAAGCCTGAGCCATCGCATAAGCAAACCCGTATTTTTTAAGAGTTCCATCATCATTACGCTTGGGAGCTTCACCACGACTCAGGCCATTGATAAACTCTTCAGTGACCACTCTGTTTTCATCGAAAATCGTTATCTGATTCAGTGCTTCAAAATAATGCTGGTCAATCAGAGCAGCGATCCTGTCAACATCAGTTTCACCGTGTTCCTTGCCGTACTCCATAAATCCGAAATCACCGGGACCATTTTCACGCCAGCACTTCAAGGAGTCGAGGTCAGCTATCTCGGGGGATTCTTGTTTTTTGACTTTTGGAACTGGGATAACATTTCCACCATTCACCGCATCATGAGCGGAAACATCATCGCTGCTATCACTAGCAGGCTGTGAAAAGCCAGATCGCTGTTCAGGATCATCCTCGGCAGATGCAGAGGCCACACTATCAGCCTGTTGCACGGGTTTACTCTCTGAGTAAATCGCCGTGGGCGACATACCAGGGGATTGCTGTTCGTGCTCTTGCTTCTGTACGCCATCTTCTCTCTCCTCGATTTTTGGCTGTGCTGCTTTTTTCGTCTTTTTAGTTTTCAAACCACTGACACGAACATGATCGTAAGACGGCTGACCGTTCGGCAATTCCTGATAGATGAATTCCAGGTTGTGGGCGATATCGATAAGCTGTTTAACAAAATATTCACAAGCGTGACCTGACTTCTTCGCCTTGGGCGTTTTCCAGTCAATAAGACCCAGCGCCTTAAGATCCTTCTTCACTTTCTTGAAGGTTGATTTAGAAACATCATTCTTGATAGCAAGGTTTTCATCTGAATCGTAGAAGTGACCAGTTGACCTACCAGCCGCAATGTTTTTCGGATTCGTCAGACCACGAAACTGATCTTCCAGATAGGCATAAATTATTCTGTGGTCGTTCGTTACTCTGATCACTTCACCTGTACTTTTTACGGCCATTGTACGAGCGTCCAAGCGCTTAGGAATAATGCGTGATGGTTCCTTGATAACGTTAGTTTCTACTGTCTCGGTCATTGTTCTCTCCTTCAATGGGATTCTTCATGTTGGTTCGGATGCGTTCGGCCTCGGCATCCACGAGTCTGTTAATGAACGTTGCTACAGGTATCCCAGTTCGGCGGCATTCCTGCATAATTGCGTCCATCGTTGAATTACTGAATGTCAGTTTCATCCAATTGCCCTCCTCGTTTTGGGTACAAAAGAAACCTCTCCAGTGGTCACCAAGAAGGCGAACCGGATCAAGTTTTGTTCAGTGTTGTTAGACTGCGGTTGCGGTCGGGAAGTCACCCGCACAGGTGTAACCGTAAGATTCCAAGCGCTCTACACCATCAGTGGCGACCAACAGCATAATTACCTGCTCTGGTGCCAGGTCCAGATTGAGGTTTTCACGGTATAGAGTGCGGTAGCCTTGGAGCACTGGTGCCAGGATTTCAGTCAGGCTGTGACCCTCGGCGTATTTCTCGCTTAGCGGCTTAAGCACCGTTTTAAACGCTCGCGCCTGCTTCGCCTTCTTCCGTTCCTGTCTCAGAATTTGCAAGCAGACGGCGACCTGTGGGAAGCGAGCATGTACAGCATCCGCGCCACCATTTCTACTAATGAAGGCCCATAATGCGGACTTGGTGTATTTGCCGTTCAGGATGAGATCAGCGATCTGCTCGCCTGTCATAGTGGTCAGGTCGAGACGTTGGGATTTTGGTTTATTCATTGGGTTCTCCGTTTCTGTTGAAAGAATTATTCGCGGAGGTTCTATTTGTAACCCATTTTGTATTGCCGTGAGATTGACAAGAGATGTCGTGATGACGGCAAAATTATTCGAGGATTCGTAGGTAAATCATCACCCTACTAGGATCTATTGTATCAGATCACTTTGAAAATAGCAATCATTATCATTTATGTTTTTATAATACATAATAATCATTATCACATTATCAGCAAAAGAAATCTTTGCCAATAGGGCTAAATCGCTCTATAACGCATTCTGCGGGGACTCGTCGTTATAGCAGTACCATCGTGTTACCCACACCATTTAAACGCCGTAGAGAGGCGCTGAGGAAGTCAGTTAGACAACCCGCGCCGCCCCGGAGTGAACCGGACAGATGCGAGGCAGTCCTCTACGCCGTGCTCCGATCCACATTGACTGACGCGCCTTGCGGCTTGTCTCCCACACAGTGCATCGTTACACGCTGTTGCCGCAGGCTGTCGGGTTACCCGAGTCGCAGAGCGTAGCGAGGGGTTAACGAGGGTTAGAAGGTCACGAGATGACGGGTCTGTTCACGTCATCGAATAGAGCTTCTTACCACCAGATATGTGTAAACGGGCCAAGCCTGTCCACCAACTGGCAACACCAACCAGTTAAACGCAGGTTTAACCCTGCCTTTGAACTTGGTGGTTTAAAGATCTTATTAAAGATTAGGATCTTATCGTAGAGGTTTATTTATTTTCTTCTTGGTGGTCGTCTGACGACCTTATAAATCCCATTCTACGGTTGTCTGACGACCTTAGAAAATGGTTATTAGGTTGTCTGACGACCTTAAAAACCGTGCTGGTAGCACCGGGTGAGAATTTTCCAAGTCATCCACGCGACCAACTTCTAGTTTGATGCGTCCGCGTCATGCTCCAATGGCACAACCAACGGCAACACCTGAGGCGGTCCAGACACCTGATCCGCTTCGAGAATTGATCATCTCCCTCCCCCGCTTTCATCTGAAAGTACCGACCATTCTCCGCGCTGGCTGAAGATTGGCAACCCTATACTGGTTTTCTGTCAAAATTTGGTGGATGATCTTTACCATTGGCTATCCTGTAAACAAAATAGATTAAATGCACCTCAAATAGCCTATAATCCGTAGTTAATCATGCTAAAGCGGTCGCTAAACGTACAAATCACAAGTCTGTACCTATGGGCGTTATGGTGTGTTGCATGCAGCGAAGCCAGTAATGGTGCGGCCTAGGCAAATCCGCCAATTGAATGGGTGCTAAACACAAACCAATTTCTGAACCATCTTTTCACAAAAAATAAAAAATACACATAAAAACCAAAACAGATGCCCTCTGGTGGCTGCTGTATCGCGCTGTGGGATGTCGTGGATTATCGGTGTGTTAGTTTACATATGGTGGGAGATAACGCCGTAGAGCAGCGCTGAGAGCGTATGCTGGGCTATTGGTGGGTTGGCTGTTTACATTGTTGTGGGAAATGGCACGAAACAGTGGCGGTCAGGCTCGGTGAATATCACCAGGTGATGGCAGACCTTCAGCCCGTTGTGGTAACGTCGGTATAGTGGCTTTGTGTCTGCTGGTAAACAGAAAAAAGTGCTTTTATGGCGTTTGACACACTGGCAGCCTCAAAGGCCTGAAACCTGAAATTGTGTGGTGACCAGGCAAACTCATCCAAAATCCTTGAACAAGAGAACTCACCTCGAATCCTCCTGAATGCTTTCCTTCTGTTGGTGAAATCGCTGTTGTGTACCCAGCTTCGCGTCAACGTTCCGAAAAGTAATACCTGACCATTCCAGTCAAGTACTTATAAGATACAATATGTTAAATGGCTGTACAATTAGTGAACACAGGCACTTCAAAACATCAAGTTATCTCTCTTGCGTCAGCCTAAAGCAGCATTGTGTAGCTGCACTGCTTGTTGCAGTGAGGCGTGTCGCTGAAGGCATCACGTAGAGATATTTGGCGAAGAAAAGCGCTTTTCACCGAGGGCCTGGGCTGACGGTCTAGCAGATCACCAACAGAGCTGGGGATATTTTCAACAGGAGAATGTAAACTTGGAGGATAAAGAGCCGGGACACTTACGGGGCAGGTTGTGGAAATGAAGAAAATTTTACTATTTGTTGTGGCACTGCTGCCGCTGGCGGCTCATGCAGGAAAAATCACCATGAGCAACCCCGATGAACAAGAGTTAAAGGGCGGGAAGCGGCTTTGTACTTATGAAAACAGCATTTATCTGTTTACGCTGGTGACGCGCTCGCAGTCCTGCCCGTATTCGAAGACGTTCTCAACCTGGGACAACGAAAAGTAGCCAGTCAATAATATTGACTGGCTGGACTATCTACAGAAAGTTAACCTTCAGCCTCTAACGGTTCATAATCGCGCCAAGACTCATCAGGCCATATAAAGCATTCAGTGCTATCATCTAACAACACTAAGCCAGCACGACCTGCCTTTGCAAAAATGAACTTACCTTTAACATTTAAGGTATGTCCGTTATACATCCGATCCCCCTCAGGATCGTATTCGCCTGAGAGCGTACCAGTATCTGCAATTGACCATTCATCAACTGAAGCCCAGAGATTGCCACTGGTTTCAAGCTTATAATCCATGTCAGGAGGATAGTCGAAGTAAGCGTTACTCTCATCCATCGCCCCTGATTCTCCTGCTTCTTGATATATTGCTTCTTCGAGCAGTTCCCGAACCTTATCATCATAAAAATCCTCTACGGACTCAAATACGGGTACAGGCATCCCTGACTTTAGTTCCAAGACACAAATGCGGAAAATTTCATTGGTGAGAAGAAACTTACTCGCTCTTTCTGTACCCATCGGTAGATTCAGCACCACAAATTCAGCATCAGAGAATTCATATTCTTGTGAGGCTTCTTTTCCTTCCTGGATGAGTGCCGCATGACTGGCATACCCTAAAAGAGCAGCAATCACCTCGTGAAGGTGAGAACGTTTCAACGTGGTATTACTGACTTCAGGATGTTGGGAAATGTTGTAGCAGATAGATTGGATAGCAGCATTCATGATAAACCACTCCGACGTATCAGATCACTTGGCAATCATTTAAGGTTTGGTATTGGACATTTTGTTACCCTCAACCATTTGCCAGATCCGACACTATGAAGAAGGTTTAAAATCAATGTGGGGGTACTGCTACCTTTTTTAAGCTGTCCAAAACTTAGGCGGGTGCCTAAGTTCACTATACCGCCTAAGAAATAAAATGCAATAGCAGCCATTTAGCGCCGTGTTGGGCATACCTACATTAAGCGCCGAAGGCGTATCATCAGTTTGTCAGTTAACCGTTCTCTTATCGAGTACCGATCATTTATGGCTCGGTGAACACCACGGCAGAGCCAGCCCCTTTCCCGGACTGGTTAGGCTTCCCAACATTTGCTCGTTTATCCGTGGCGTGTCATCACGACAGGCTCTAACGGGACACCGCGCTAAGTGTGGAACGATTAAAAGTTTCAGGAATGGTTTACAGCCGTAGTGAAAGGCTTTGTTTTCTTGTTGGACTATCGCGGTAAGACACTGGAACGACCGCCAGCGTTTTGATAAGCTTCCTGATCACTACTCACCAAATCGCGGTAGTTACCAAGGTAGAACGTCGAGAGGGTTCTCAACAGCGCTTACTGAGCGCCTCCCTCTAAGCACCGGAAACGTAACGATTTTTTAGCTGATTTTTAGCGTAAAAAATCGCTGGAGCGGGCGAAGGGAATCGAACCCTCGTATAGAGCTTGGGAAGCTCTCGTTCTACCATTGAACTACGCCCGCTTTGAGGTGCGTAAGGCATTATAGACCTTACGCCTCTTCATACAAGCCTCTTCACAACTAAATGGCGATTAAATAATCACTTAGCACTTCGGTTTGCTGCCAGGAGCCGGAAGATAACGCTGCGGATCGATGGCCGTCGCCTTATAGCGGATCTGGAAGTGCAATTTCACTGAATCTGTTCCGGTGCTACCCATGGTGGCAATTTTCTGCCCTGCTTTGACGTTCTGCCCGTTGTTAACCAGCATCGTGTCGTTGTGAGCATAAGCCGTGATGTAATCTTCACCATGCTTAATCATGATCAGATTGCCGTAACCGCGCAGCTGGTTACCGACGTAAACCACCTTCCCCGCCCCGGATGCATAAACCGGCGTACCGCGTGCAGCAGCAATATCAATGCCTTTGTTACCGCCCTCTGACAAGGAATATGGCAGCACCACTTTCCCACTAGCAGGCCAGATCCAGCAGCGTTGACCGACCGGTGGCCAGGACGACTGCGGTACCGCGTAAGACGGCGTCACTTTGGCAGTTTTGCCCTTCGACGAGGATTTTTTACCAGAAGACGATCCACCGCTAACCTTCAGTTGCTGTCCCACCTCAATGGTGTATGGCGGAGAAAGCTTATTCAGCCGCGCCAGATCCTTCACGCTGGTCCCCGTTGAGCGCGAAATCCGATACAGCGTATCCCCGCGCTTAACGGTATAGACCGAACCGGAATAGCTACCCATATCCGAAGATTTGCTCCCTGAACAACCTGCCAGCAATAGCGTTAGCGTCAGGCAAATAATGGCGGTGATGGGGTTTCTCGTCAGGCTTCCTGCAAACAAAACAGATCCTCGATCAGCGTGAATGACGCTCTATGATAACAGTCCGGAGAGATATGGGTCAGCCCTTTTCCGCTCTGTGGAACAAACCGTTCCTGTAAGAATGCCGTATAATGCTGCTCTGCTGATGGTGCAGAACCATCCGCATCGTTGGTACTGGAGCATGAATGAGTATTCAAGAACACGTTATTTTGGTAAATGACCAGGGAATGGTGATTGGCACTCAGGAAAAGTACGCCGCTCACACCTCGCATACCCCACTGCATCTGGCTTTCTCCTCCTGGCTGTTTAACGCCAAAGGCGAATGTCTGGTGACCCGACGCGCGTTAAGCAAAAAAGCCTGGCCAGGTGTCTGGACTAACTCCGTGTGCGGACATCCGCAATCGGGTGAAGAGACGGAGCAGGCTATTATCCGACGCTGCCGCTATGAGATCGGTGCCGAAATCACCGATATAACCCCTGTCGCATCAGAGTTTCGCTACCGCGAAACTGATCCTTCCGGGATCGTGGAAAACGAAGTCTGCCCGGTATTTGCTGCCCGCATCACCAGTAAAGTGACGATAAACGAAGATGAAGTGATGGAGTATCAGTGGGTTGAACTGGACACGTTATTCAGCGCGCTTGACGCGACGCCCTGGGCCTTTAGCCCCTGGATGGTCATGGAAGCGACGACCGCCCGCGAAAAACTCAAAGCCTTCGCAGCGCAATAAAAAAGCCCCTTTCGGGGCTTTTTAACAACTTAACGACTTATTTCACCGGGCGCATCGCCGGGAACAGGATCACGTCACGGATGGTGTGGCTGTTAGTGAACAGCATCACCATACGGTCGATACCAATACCCAGACCAGCAGTTGGTGGCAGGCCGTGTTCCAGTGCAGTTACGTAGTCTTCGTCGTAGAACATTGCTTCGTCATCGCCTGCCGCTTTCGCGTCAACCTGATCCTGGAAGCGCTGAGCCTGATCTTCCGCATCGTTCAGCTCGCTAAAGCCGTTGCCGATTTCACGGCCACCGATGAAGAATTCGAAACGGTCAGTGATTTCCGGGTTCACGTCATTACGACGCGCCAGCGGAGAAACTTCAGCCGGGTATTCGGTGATGAAGGTCGGCTGAATCAGGTGCGCTTCGGCCACTTCTTCGAAGATCTCGGTCACGATACGGCCCAGACCCCAGCTCTTCTCAACCTTGATACCGATGCTTTCCGCGATTGCTTTCGCAGAGTCGAAGTTATCCAGATCAGCCATGTTGGTTTCCGGACGGTATTTCTTGATCGCTTCGCGCATGGTCAGTTTTTCGAACGGCTTGCCGAAGTCGAACACTTCTTCACCGTAAGGTACCTGCGTGGTACCCAGAATATCCTGAGCCAGGGTACGGAACAGAGATTCGGTCAGTTCGATCAGATCTTTGTAATCCGCATACGCCATATAGAGTTCCATCATGGTGAACTCTGGGTTATGACGAACGGAGATACCTTCGTTACGGAAGTTACGGTTGATTTCGAACACGCGATCGAAACCACCGACCACCAGACGCTTCAGGTACAGTTCCGGCGCGATACGCAGGTACATGTCCAGGTCCAGGGCGTTGTGATGGGTGATGAACGGACGTGCAGAAGCACCGCCAGGGATCACCTGCATCATTGGGGTTTCCACTTCCATAAAGTCGCGGTTAACCATGAACTGGCGGATACCAGCCATGATCCGGGAGCGAATTTTGAAGGTATTGCGGGATTCATCGTTAGAGATGAGATCCAGGTAACGCTGACGATAACGCGCTTCCTGATCCTGCAGGCCGTGGAATTTGTCCGGCAGCGGGCGCAGCGCTTTGGTCAGCAGACGCAGTTCGGTACAGTGGATAGACAGTTCACCGGTCTTAGTTTTGAACAGTTTACCTTTCGCGCCCAGGATATCGCCCAGGTCCCACTTTTTGAACTGCTCGTTGTAGATGCCTTCTGGCAGATCGTCACGGGAAACGTACAACTGAATACGGCCGCCAACGTCCTGTAAGGTCACGAAAGAGGCTTTACCCATGATACGACGGGTCATCATACGGCCTGCCACTGACACTTCTACGTTCAGAGCTTCCAGCTCTTCATTCTCTTTACCGTCGAAATCAGCGTGCAGTTGGTCTGAGGTATGGTCACGACGAAAATCGTTCGGGAACGGTACGCCCTGCTCACGCAGTGCTGCCAGCTTCTCGCGGCGGGTTTTCAGTTCGTTGTTAAGATCGACTACCGCATCAGCGCCCTGTGCTTGTTGTTCAGACATGTTGGTTCCTCATAACCCTGCTTTCAAACTTGCTTCGATAAATTGATCCAGGCTGCCATCCAGCACCGCCTGCGTGTTGCGGGTTTCAACCCCGGTACGCAAGTCTTTGATGCGGGAGTCATCGAGGACATAAGAACGGATCTGGCTGCCCCAACCGATGTCAGACTTGTTATCTTCCATCGCCTGTTTCTCAGCATTTTTCTTCTGCATCTCCAGTTCATAAAGCTTCGCTTTCATCTGCTTCATGGCCTGGTCTTTGTTTTTATGCTGGGAACGGTCATTCTGGCATTGCGTTACCAGCCCGGTTGGAATGTGGGTGATACGCACCGCAGATTCTGTACGGTTAACGTGCTGACCACCCGCGCCGGATGCGCGGTAAACGTCAATACGCAGGTCAGCCGGGTTAATTTCGATATCAATATCTTCGTCAACTTCCGGGTAAACGAATGCGGAACTAAAGGAGGTATGACGACGGCCGCCGGAGTCGAACGGGCTCTTACGTACCAGGCGGTGAACGCCGGTTTCAGTACGCAACCATCCGTAGGCGTAATCGCCAATGATTTTGATGGTCACGGATTTCAGACCCGCAACTTCACCTTCAGATTCTTCGATAATTTCGGTTTTGAAGCCGCGCGCTTCTGCCCAACGCAGATACATACGCGTCAGCATACTGGCCCAGTCCTGCGCTTCAGTACCGCCAGAACCGGCCTGAATATCGAGATAACAGTCAGCGCTGTCATATTCACCGGAGAACATACGACGGAACTCAAGCTGCGCCAGCTTCTCTTCCAGAACGTCGAGTTCTGCCACGGCTTCGTTAAAGGTTTCTTCGTCGTCGGCTTCTACGGCCAGCTCCAGTAAACCGGAAACATCTTCCAGCCCCTGAGCCATTTGATCCAGCGTATCTACGATAGCTTCGAGAGAGGAACGCTCTTTACCCAGCGCCTGTGCACGCTCAGGTTCGTTCCAGACGTCAGGCTGTTCAAGCTCGGCGTTTACTTCTTCAAGACGCTCTTTCTTGGCATCGTAGTCAAAGATACCCCCTAAGAACGTCAGAGCGCTCCGTGAGGTCCTGAATACGGTTTTTTACCGGATTAATTTCAAACATGGTCTGTTTTCTTTTATGGACTTGTCAAAATGCGGTGATAAGAGCGGGATTGTACCGAATCCACGCCCTTTTTTATAGAGATTACTGCCGCTAAATTGGCCAGATATTGTCGATGATGATCTGGAGGCTGCGGTTACCGCGAAACTCGTTGATGTCCAGTTTGTACGCCAGCTCAACCTCGCGAACGCCGTTGTCCGGCCATATCGCCGTGTCAACGTTGAAGGCAATACCATCCAGCAACGGACCACCGCCCACGGGTTCAACCATCACTTTCAGATGGCGTTCGCCGACAATACGTTGTTGCAACAGGCGGAAACGGCCGTCAAACAGCGGTTCCGGGAACATCTGCCCCCAGGGACCGGCATCACGGAGCATTTGTGCCACATCCATCGTCATCTCAGCAGGGGCAAGCTCGCCATCAGATACCACTTCCCCTTGCAGCAGGGCCGGGTCGATCCAGTCGGTCACCAGCTCGCCAAAAAGACGCTGAAACTCATCGAATTTCGCCTCTTCCAGCGACAAGCCTGCCGCCATCGCGTGGCCACCAAACTTGATCATGAGATTCGGGTAAAGCGTATCAAGACGCTCCAGCGCATCGCGCATGTGCAGGCCCTGAATCGATCGACCGGAGCCTTTCAGCGTGCCGTCACCTGCCGGGGCAAACGCTATAACCGGACGGTGGAAACGCTCTTTAATGCGCGACGCCAGAATCCCGACCACCCCCTGATGCCACTCAGGGTGATACATCGCCAGACCGCCAGGCAGCGTATCGCCACTCCGTTCAAGTTTTTCGCACAAGGTCAGCGCTTCTGCCTGCATTCCCTGCTCAATCTCTTTACGGGTCTGGTTCAGAGCGTCCAGTTCATTGGCAAGGACACGCGCTTCACCAATATTGTCGCAAAGCAGCAGTGCGACGCCGACGGACATATCGTCCAGCCTTCCGGCTGCGTTCAGACGCGGTCCGATGGCAAAGCCCAAATCACTGGCCGCCAGTTTGAGCGGGTCACGGTTGGCAATCTCCAGCAAGGCCTTAATTCCCGGACGGCATTTGCCCGCCCGAATGCGGCTTAAACCCTGCCAGGTCAAAATACGATTATTGGCATCAAGCGGCACCACGTCTGCAACTGTTCCCAGCGCCACCAGGTCGAGATACTCGGCCAGATTGGGTACGGCAATCCCGCGGGAGTCAAACCAGCCTTTGTCGCGCAACAGCGTACGCAGCGCCAGCATCAGATAAAACGCCACCCCTACACCCGCCAGTGATTTCGACGGGAAATCACAGTCGCGCAGGTTTGGGTTGATGATCGCTTCCGCTGCTGGGAGTGTGTCACCCGGCAGGTGGTGATCGGTGACCAGCACCGGGATCCCAAGCTTATGGGCATGATCGACACCCGCATGGGAGGAGATCCCATTGTCCACGGTCATGATCATCTGTGCACCGCGGGCATGGGCCTGATCGACCACTTCCGGGCTGAGGCCGTAGCCGTCTTCAAAACGGTTCGGCACCAGATAGGTCACGTTATCGCAGCCCAGCGCCCGCAGACTGAGTACACTCAGCGCAGTACTGGTTGCACCGTCTGCATCGAAATCCCCCACCACCACGATTCGCGTTCCTTCCTGGAACGCGTTGTAGAGCATTTCTACGGCTTTTTCGATGCCATTCAGCTGTTGCCAGGGCAGCATCCCTTTCACGCTCCGCTCAAGATCTTCAGCGGTACGCACGCCACGGCTGGCGTAGAGCCGTTTCAGCAATGGTGGAAGATCGTCTGGCAAATCAATCTGCTCGGCCGCCTCACGACGGCGCAATTTTATTGGGGCTTTCACGCGGTTTATTTACCACCAAACTGTTTCTGGTGCGCGTCGAGGAACTCTTTCATCTCTTTTGGTCCCTGGTAACCTGGAACAACATAACCGTTGCTCAGGACAATAGCTGGCGTACCGCTCACGCCAAATTGCACGCCCAGTGCATAGTGGTTGGCAATGTCGATGTCACAAGATGCAGGTGCAACAGCTTTACCGTTCATCGCATCATCAAACGCTTTGTTGCGGTCTTTTGCACACCAGATAGCTTTCATATCCTGCTCTGGCTGGCTCTGCACGCCTGCACGTGGGAAAGCCAGGTAACGCACGGTAATGCCCAGCGCGTTGTAGTCTTTCATCTCTTCATGCAGTTTGTGGCAGTAGCCACAGGTGATGTCAGTGAAGACGGTAATGACATGTTTTTCCTGCGCCGCTTTGTAGACAATCATCTCTTTTTCGAGCGCGTTCAGGTTTTTCATCAGCAGCTGATTAGTGACGTTTACCGGCTGCGCGCCGCTCACATCGTACATTGGCCCCTGAATAATGTGTTTACCGTCTTCGGTGACATACAGCACGCCGCTGCTCGTCAGCACCGTTTTCATACCGGCAACTGGTGCTGGCTGAATATCGCTACCGGTGACGCCAAGCTTTGCCAGCGACTGTTTGATTGCGGCGTCATCCGCATGGGCGAAACCGGTAAATGAGGCTGCCAGCAGGGTGAACAGCGCAAAAGACTTTTTCATATTTGATCCTGTTACAATTCGTCGGCACTCACGCACGAGGGTGGTGCTGTTGGTGTAGCTGCCGCAGGCGTTCCGTCGCGACATGAGTATAAATTTGCGTCGTGGAAAGGTCGCTATGCCCCAGCAACATCTGCACCACGCGTAAATCAGCGCCGTGGTTTAACAGATGCGTCGCGAAAGCATGACGCAATACGTGCGGCGAAAGCTTTTCACTGTCGATACCCGCCAGTGTGGCGTAATGCTTGATGCGATGCCAGAACGTTTGCCGTGTCATCTGCTGCGCACGCTGGCTCGGGAAAAGAACATCGATAGAAGCGCCATTGAGCAACCACGGACGGCCGTGCTCCAGATACGTTTCCAGCCAGTAAACTGCCTCTTCTCCCAGCGGAACCAGCCTTTCCTTGTTTCCTTTACCGATGACACGGACCACCCCCTGACGCAGGCTGATGTCGCTCATCGTCAGGCCAACCAGTTCAGAAACACGCAAGCCGGTAGCATACAATAGCTCAAGCATGGCTTTATCGCGTAACTCCAGCGGCAGGTCAACTGCGGGTGACTGTAATAATCTCTCAACTTGTGCTTCGCTGAGATCTTTCGGCAGCCGTTGCGGAAGTTTCGGGGATGCTAGGAGTGCGCTGGGATCATCTTCGCGAATTTTCTCACGATAGAGGTGCTGGAACAGACGACGCATTGCGCTGAGCAAACGGGCGGAGCTGGTCGCTTTATAGCCCCCTGCGATACGTTCCCCGAGCAGTGCCTGGAGGTCGTCACTTTGTGCGCTCGCAAGAGACAGCCCACGGTGTGTCAGCCACTCCACCAGCATGGTGAGATCGCGCCGGTATGCACTGAGCGTATTCTCAGCCAGGTTTTTCTCCAGCCACAGCGCGTCGAGAAACTGTTCGATCAGTGCGAGATCCTTTTCCACATCAGCCCCTTTGATTCTGCAGTCAGGCCATTATGCCTGATTGCTACAGGTTTCTGGTACACTACGCGCAAAGTCAAAGCAAGAATTGAGATAGTTACGCGATGAATATTGGTCTGTTCTATGGTTCCAGCACCTGCTACACCGAAATGGCGGCAGAGAAAATTCGCGACATCATTGGCCCGGAACTGGTGACGTTGCATAACCTGAAAGATGACGCACTCACACTGATGGAGCAGTACGACGTGTTGATCCTCGGTATCCCAACCTGGGATTTCGGCGAGATACAGGAAGACTGGGAAGCCATCTGGGACCAGCTTGATACGCTCAACCTCAGCGGCAAAATTATCGCCATGTACGGCATGGGTGATCAATTAGGTTACGGAGAATGGTTCCTGGACGCACTCGGCATGCTGCACGATAAACTGGCACCGAAAGGCGTTACGTTTATCGGCTACTGGCCAACCGAAGGGTATGAGTTCACCAGTAAAAAGCCGATAATTGCCGATGGCGAGCTGTTTGTTGGACTCGCGCTGGATGAAACCAACCAGTACGATCTCAGCGATGATCGCCTGCAAACCTGGTGCGAGCAGATTCTGGGCGAAATGGCAGAACAGTTTAGCTAACGCGCATTACTCCTGCGTCGACTGTTGTAATAACATCCGGCGCAGGTCTCGCCACTCTGAAGCATCCATACTGTCAGCCGCCAGCCACAGATGCTGGCAACGCCCACCGTCCACATTGCGTAACCGTAACATCATGCCGGAGTTGAGCATCCAGGGCATCCCGAGAATATCCCACTCTTTACCCTGCCAGCGCAGGCGGGAATCCATCAGGAGTTTAATTTCTCCCTGACGGGCATTAATGCGACGCTGGCTGCGTACGCTGTCAAAAACGACAAACGACAGTAACAGCAGCCACAGAGGCGTATAGCTCAGCGGCCATGGCATCAGTAATACAAAGGCCGCAACCAGACCGTGGAGCAATAAAGACATCCACTGAGAGCGCCATGAGACGCGAAGATCAGATTGCCACAGGACCACGTTCCCGATTCCGTGTTTGAATTAATTGCACCATCCGTTGCAACTCGGTGTCGGCGGGTTTGCCGTGGTTCATCAGCCAGTTGAATAAATCTGGATCGTCAGACTCAAGCAGGCGAACAAACAGACGCTTATCATCATCGCTTAAGCTGTCATACTCATATTCGAAGAAAGGCATGATGGAAATATCAAGTTCACGCATGCCGCGGCGGCATGCCCAGTGAATACGGGCCTTGTTGTTAATATCCATGTTCTGTTTCCTGCATTACGTTTGGCACAGTCGGTACCCCGTTCAGTGTTCTTGATTTCTCTACGGGGACACCAGCTAGTGTAACGTGTTTTTGACCGTTTCTTTACTGGAATCTTGCGATCTACAAGCAGGCTTCCAGAATAAACCCCACGAAGACAGCGGATTACACTATTTTGCGTGGCGTTACGCAGAACCAGTTTATGGCACAAATGGCCTGCTGAAAGCGCTTGCATTGCCAGCAGGCTCTTTTACCATTAGGCATTATCAAAGCGTTAAGCAATTCAGGATATCGTTATGGCATTTACACCATTTTCTCCTCGCCAGCCCGCCGCCTCTGCGCGTCTGCCGCTGACGCTTATTTCTCTTGATGACTGGGCGCTGGCAACACTCACCGGTGCCGATGCCGAAAAATACTTGCAGGGTCAGGTGACCGCCGATGTCAGCCAGATGACTGAACATCAGCACCTGCTGGCAGCACATTGCGACCCTAAAGGCAAAATGTGGAGCAACCTGCGTCTCTTCCGTCGTCAGGACGGCTTTGCCTTTATTGAGCGCCGCAGCCTGCAAGACGCCCAACTCAAAGAACTGAAAAAGTACGCTGTCTTTTCCAAAGTCACTATTACCCCGGACGACGAACATATCCTGCTGGGTGTGGCGGGTTTTCAGGCGCGCGCCGCGCTGAAAAATCTTTTCAGCGAATTGCCCGATGCAGAAAAACAGGTGGTCAGCGAAGGTGCTACCTCTATCCTGTGGTTCGAACACCCGGAGGAGCGTTTCCTGTTAGTGACGGATGCCGCCACAGCAGAGCGCGTGACCGAGGCGCTACGCGGTGAGGCTCAGTTCAACAACAGTCAGCAGTGGTTGGCACTGAACATTGAAGCAGGTCTGCCAGTGATTGACGCAGCAAACAGCGCGCAATTTATTCCTCAGGCAACCAACCTCCAGGCTCTGGGTGGTATTAGCTTTAAGAAAGGTTGTTACACCGGCCAGGAGATGGTGGCTCGTGCAAAATTCCGCGGGGCAAACAAACGTGCGCTGTGGACACTGGCGGGTCATGCCAGCCGTGTACCTGAAGCGGGTGAAGATTTAGAGCTGAAGATGGGTGATAACTGGCGCCGCACCGGCACCGTGTTAGCTGCCGTACAGCTTGAAGATGGTCGTCTTCTGGTTCAGGCCGTTATGAATAATGACATGGAAGCCGATAGCGTGTTCCGCGTGCGTGACGATGCCAATACATTAAGTATTGAGCCACTACCGTATTCGCTGGAAGAGTAATCCTGTATCGCCCGGTGGTACTGCGCTTACCGGGCCTACAGATCCTGCAGGTCGGGTAAGGCGCAGCCGCCACCCGACTAAAAACTACACCTGCCCCACGTACAAATAAATCGCCAGGAAGTGACACACGCTGCCGCCCAGCACAAAACCGTGCCAGATGGCATGATTGTAGGGGATACGCTTGCAAACGTAGAAAATCACCCCCAGCGAATAGACCACCCCGCCAACAGCCAGCAATGTTACCCCGCCCGTCGCCAGTTTGATTGCCAACTGATAGACCACAATCAGCGACAGCCACCCCATCGTCAGATAGGTCACCAGTGACAATATCTTAAACCGGTGGGCAATCGTCAGCTTAAACAGGATCCCCAGCAGTGCCAGGCTCCAGATAACAATCATCAGGCCGCGGGCGAGCGGTGAATCGAGCCCCACCAGTAGAAAAGGCGTATAGGTACCAGCAATAAGAAGATAGATGGCACAGTGGTCAAATTTCTTAAGCCACATCTTGGCTCGTTGATGTGGAATTGCGTGATACAGCGTAGAGGCCAGAAACAGCAGGATCATACTCCCGCCATACAGGCTATAGCTGGTAATGGCCATTGCGCTGGCATTGGTGTCTACCGCCTGTACCAGCAATAATACTAAACCGACAATCCCAAACACCAGGCCAATACCGTGGCTGATGCTGTTGGCTATTTCCTCAGCCAGCGAATATCCCTGTGCGATTAATGGTCTGCTCGCCATACAAAACTCCGGGAAAACAAAAGATGATTATTCATCGCATGACTATGCTAACTGAGAATGATTCCAGTGAACACCTGTTAGCTAAAATATTTTCACCATGAATTTTATTCATAAAAATCATATATATAAATAACTTATTCACCTAACATTTGTTCACATAAAAATTTAGTCATTATGAATCAATAGCATAAAATTGGATCCCGCCTTCTGGCTGCATGTTATGATGGACAGATGAGGTCCGAATGAGAGTTTTGCCATTGTGAGTATGTTCACCCACGCCGCCATTGCCAGTCTCAATAACCTGGAGATGATGGTCTACAACTATGTCATTAAAAATCGTGACAAAGTCATGTACATGACCATCCGTGAGCTGGCGGATGCGGCTGGTGTCTCAACCACTACGATCCTGCGCTTTTGCCGCAAGCTCAACTGCGAAGGTTATTCTGAATTTCGCGTACGCTTCAAACTCTATCTGGAGCAAAACGAGCCTCAGCAGGCAAACTTCGGTACCAGCGAAATTATCAGCTTCTTTAAAAGCGTGAATAATGAAGAGTTCGATGCGTTATTAGATAGCGCGGTAGATATTATTTTGTCTTCTGAGCGAATTATATTCGTCGGCGCGGGTACGTCAGGCTCTCTGGCAAAATATGGCGCACGATTCTTTTCAAATATTGGTAAATTCAGCAACCATATCGACGATCCTTATTTCCCGGTCACCAATGATATGGCGAAAAATGCGCTGGCCATTGTGCTTTCTGTCTCCGGTGAGACCGAGGAGATCCTGCGTTTCGCCAGCCAGTTCAGCCTGCATCACTGCAAGGTGCTCTCCATTACCAGCCACGAACACTCGCGCCTGGCAAAACTGGCAGACTTTAATCTCTCATGGCACGTCCCCCAGACGCGTATTGGGGGCGTTTATGATATCACCACGCAAATCCCCGTTATCTATATTCTGGAATCTCTCGGCCGCAAACTGGCGAAGAAATTGACAGAATAAAACACCCTGTTTTTTGGAAGTGACAAATCACATTTCACACAAATTGTTATATCGTGACATTTAATTTCGCTTTGCTAGACTCGAAATCAATAAGCCATATATTGAGAATAGTAATGATGAAAAAATTGACCTTACCAAAAGATTTTTTATGGGGTGGCGCAGTTGCCGCTCACCAGGTTGAAGGCGGCTGGAACAAAGGCGGTAAAGGGCCAAGTATCTGCGACGTATTGACCGGTGGCGCACACGGCGTTCCGCGTGAAATCACCCAGGAAGTGGTGCCGGGTAAATACTACCCAAACCATGAAGCGATTGATTTCCACGGCCACTACAAAGAAGACATCAAGCTGTTTGCGGAAATGGGCTTCAAGTGCTTCCGTACCTCTATCGCCTGGACGCGCATCTTCCCGAAAGGGGATGAGACGCAGCCAAACGAAGAAGGGCTGAAGTTCTACGACGACATGTTCGACGAGCTGCTCAAATACAACATCGAGCCGGTCATCACCCTCTCCCACTTCGAAATGCCGCTGCATCTGGTGCAAGAGTATGGCAGCTGGACTAACCGTAAAGTGGTCGATTTCTTTGTGCGCTTCGCGGAAGTGGTATTTGAGCGCTACAAAAACAAGGTCAAATACTGGATGACCTTTAACGAAATCAACAACCAGCGCAACTGGCGTGCGCCCCTGTTCGGCTACTGCTGCTCCGGGGTGGTCTATACCGAGCACGACAACCCGGAAGAAACCATGTATCAGGTGCTACACCACCAGTTCGTGGCCAGCGCTCTGGCGGTGAAAGCCGCCCGTCGTATTAATCCAGAGATGAAAGTCGGCTGCATGCTGGCGATGGTTGCACTCTATCCATTCTCCTGCAAACCAGAAGATGTGATGTTTGCTCAGGAGTCCATGCGCGAACGCTATGTCTTTACCGACGTCCAGCTGCGTGGTTACTACCCGTCTTATGTGTTGAACGAGTGGGAACGCCGTGGTTTCTCTATCAAAATGGAAGCGGGTGACGAACAGATCCTGCGTGAAGGAACCTGTGACTATTTAGGTTTCAGCTATTACATGACCAATGCCGTGAAAGCGGAAGGCGGCACCGGTGATGCCATTTCCGGCTTTGAGGGCAGCGTACCAAACCCACATGTGAAAGCATCTGACTGGGGCTGGCAGATTGATCCGGTTGGCCTGCGTTATTCCCTGTGCGAGTTGTACGAGCGTTATCAGAAACCGCTATTTATCGTAGAAAACGGTTTTGGTGCGTACGACAAAGTAGAAGAAGACGGCAGCATCAACGACGACTATCGCATCGACTATTTGCGTGCTCACGTGGAAGAAATGATGAAGGCAGTCACGCACGATGGCGTGGATTTGATGGGGTATACCCCTTGGGGCTGCATCGACTGCGTGTCATTCACCACCGGCCAGTACAGCAAGCGCTACGGCTTTATCTATGTGAACAAACACGACGACGGTACTGGCGACATGTCGCGTTCCCGTAAGAAAAGCTTCGAGTGGTATAAAGGCGTGATTGCCAGCAACGGCGAGGCGCTGTAATTTTTTCCGGGTGGCGCGACGCTACCCGGCATTTATTTCCCGCCAGCCAACTCGATAAAACTACCCGTGACGTACGACGCCTTTTCGCTCAGTAGCCAGACTATCGCCTGTGCTACCTCTTCCGGCTGGCCGCCGCGCTGCATCGGTAGCATCGACTTAACCCGGTCCACGCGCCCCGGTTCACCGCCCGATGCATGAATATCGGTATAGATCAGACCCGGACGCACGCAGTTGACGCGGATCCCCTGTCCGGCGACTTCCAGCGACAGCCCCGTTGTCAGTGAATCCACCGCCCCTTTGGACGCGGCGTAGTCAACATATTCTCCCGGCGCGCCCAGGCGCGATGCTGCGGAAGAGACATTCACTATCGCCCCACCCTTGCCGCCATGCTTGAAAGACATGCGTTTTACTGCCTCACGACAACAGAGAAAGTAACCCGTGACGTTGGTCGCCAGTACGCGATTAATACGTTCTGCGGAGAGATTTTCGATAGTAGATTGCTCAAACAGAATCCCTGCATTATTGACCAGCGCGGTAAGCGGCTCACCTTCACGATCGAGGCTGTCGAACATCGCCATCACCTGGGCTTCATCGCTGATATCTGCTCGTACGGCAAAGGCTTTACCCCCCGCATCCACAATCTGTCTGATGACGTCCGTCGCGGCTTTAATGTTGTGATGATAATTCACCGCCACAGTGTAGCCTTCGCGTGCCAGTTGCAGCGCGGTGGCTTTCCCGATACCGCGGCTGGCGCCTGTTACAAGTGCAATGCCCATACGCTTCTCCCAATAAAAAAGCCGGGTGGCGGCTTCGCCTTACCCGGCCTACGTTACTACACCAACGCGATTACTGGTATTCGCTCATCGGTACGCAAGAGCAGAACAGGTTACGGTCGCCGTAGACGTCATCAAGACGCTTCACGGTCGGCCAGTATTTGTTTGCCACACCTGCCGGGAAGACGGCCAGTTCGCGGGAATAACCGTGGTTCCACTCTGCCACCATCTCATGCTGGGTGTGCGGTGCGTTAACCAGCGGGTTATCTTCCAGTGTCCACTCGCCGTCCAGTACGCGATCGATCTCCATGCGGATCGCCAGCATCGCATCAATAAAGCGGTCCAGCTCGGCTTTGCTTTCGGACTCCGTTGGCTCCACCATCAGCGTACCCGCTACCGGGAACGACATGGTCGGGGCGTGGAATCCGTAGTCGATCAGACGCTTGGCGATATCCAGCTCGCTGATTCCGCTCTGCTCTTTCAGTGGACGAATATCCAGAATGCACTCGTGCGCCACGCGACCATCACGGCCGGTATAGAGCACCGGGAAAGCAGACTTCAGACGAGTCGCAATATAGTTAGCGTTCAGGATCGCCACCTGGCTTGCCTGCTTCAGCCCTTCAGCACCCATCATGCGGATGTACATCCAGCTGATTGGCAGAATAGAGGCGCTACCAAATGGCGCCGCAGAGACCGCGCCCTGACGGGTCAGCATCCCCTCGATTTGCACTACGCTGTGACCCGGAACAAACGGTGCCAGGTGCGCTTTTACGCCGATTGGCCCCATACCCGGGCCGCCACCGCCGTGCGGAATGCAGAAAGTTTTATGCAGATTCAGGTGCGACACATCCGCGCCGATAAAGCCCGGAGAGGTAATGCCGACCTGGGCGTTCATGTTCGCGCCATCGAGGTAAACCTGGCCGCCAAACTGATGCACCACTTCGCACACTTCACGGATTGTCTCTTCATACACACCGTGAGTAGACGGGTAGGTCACCATGATGCAGGAGAGCTTGTCGCCAGCCTGTTCGGCTTTTGCACGCAGGTCCGCGAGGTCAATGTTACCGTTCTTATCGCAAGCAACCACCACCACTTCCATGCCCGCCATCTGGGCAGAGGCCGGGTTGGTACCGTGTGCAGAGCTTGGGATCAGGCAGATATCACGATGCCCTTCGTTACGGCTTTCGTGATAATGACGAATCGCCAGCAGACCAGCATATTCACCCTGCGCACCGGAGTTTGGCTGCATACAGAGAGCATCATACCCCGTCAGTTTCACCAGCCAGTCAGAAAGCTGATTGATCATCAGGTGATAACCTTCCGCCTGCTCAGGTGGGCAGAACGGGTGCAGTTCAGAGAACTCAGGCCAGGTGATAGGGATCATCTCAGCTGCTGCGTTCAACTTCATGGTGCAAGAGCCCAGTGGGATCATAGCCTGATTCAGCGCCAGATCTTTACGCTCCAGAGAGTGCATATAGCGCATCATCTCAGTTTCGCTGTGATAGCGATTGAAGACCGGATGCGTCAGGATCGCATCATCGCGCAGCATGCTTTGCTGGATAGAACGGCTGTCGAGGGCAACCTCTTTGTCGAGCGTATCAATGTCCAGGCCGTGTGCATCACCCAGCAACACGTTAAACAGGTTCAGGATATCGTCGCGGGTGGTGCTTTCATCCAGCGTAATGCCGACCGCATTGTGAATGTCGCTGCGCAGGTTGATCTCCGCGGCATCCGCACGAGCCAGCACTGCCGCTTTGTCTGCCACTTCAACACACAGGGTGTCAAAGTAATGGGCATGACGCAGTTTGAGGCCTTTCTGTTGCAGACCGCAGGCCAGAATATCCGCCAGGCGGTGAATGCGGCTGGCAATACGTTTCAGGCCAACCGGACCGTGGAACACCGCATACAAGCTGGCAATGTTGGCCAGCAGAACCTGCGAGGTACAAATGTTGGAGTTCGCTTTCTCGCGGCGGATATGCTGCTCACGAGTCTGCATCGCCATGCGCAGCGCAGTGTTACCGGCAGCGTCTTTCGAGACCCCGATAATACGACCCGGCATGGAGCGTTTGAATTCATCTTTTGCAGCGAAGAACGCCGCATGTGGACCACCGTAGCCCATCGGCACGCCGAAGCGCTGTGCAGAGCCGAAGACAATATCCGCGCCCTGTTTGCCCGGCGCAGTCAGCAATACCAGTGCCATAAAATCAGCGGCGACGCTGACAACGACTTTGCGGGATTTCAGCTCGGCAATCAGTGCGCTGTAGTCGTGAACTTCACCGGTGGTGCCAACCTGTTGCAGCAGCACGCCAAAGACATCCTGGTGATCCAGCACTTTGTCTGCATCGTCGACAATCACGTCAAAACCGAAGGTTTCCGCACGGGTGCGAACAACGTCCAGGGTTTGCGGATGAACATCGGCGGCCACGAAGAAGCGGTTCGCATTTTTCAGCTTGCTTACGCGTTTGGCCATTGCCATGGCTTCTGCCGCGGCAGTCGCTTCATCCAGCAGAGACGCGGAAGCGATATCCAGGCCAGTCAGATCCAGCGTTACCTGCTGGAAATTCAGCAGCGCTTCAAGACGACCCTGGGACACTTCTGGCTGATAAGGGGTATAAGCGGTGTACCAGCCTGGATTTTCCAGCATATTGCGCAGGATAACCGGCGGTAACTGCACGTTGGTGTAGCCCATGCCAATGTAAGACTTGTAGCGCTTGTTCAGGCCGGCAATGGCCTTCAGCTCCACCAGTGCGGCGAATTCCGTCGTGGCTTCCCCTACCTGAGGCGGCGTGGCAAGCTGGATGTCTTTTGGCACAATCTGGCCGATCAGTGCGTTTAATGAATCCGCGCCAACTGTCTTCAGCATCTCCTGCTGTTGCTGAGCATCCGGCCCAATGTGACGTTCAATGAAAGCGCCACGGTTTTCAAGCTGGCTTAAAGTCTGTGTCATGAGCGATGGTTCCTGAAACGTGCAGTGAATTTAAGTTCCCTCTCCCTGTGGGAGAGGGTTAGGGTGAGGGGAAGATGAGCACCCTCACCCCTGCCCTCTCCCGAAGGGAGAGGGGGATTAACAATTACTCGTCTTCTAGCAGTGCTTCGTACGCGGTCGCATCCAGCAGTGCGGCAACTTCCGCTTCGTCGCTGGCTTTGATCTTAAAGATCCAGCCTTCGCCGTAAGGCTCGCTGTTGACCAGCTCCGGGGAGTCGCTCAGCGCGTCGTTCACCGCAACAATCTCACCGCTTACCGGTGCATAGATATCAGATGCTGCTTTTACGGACTCCGCCACGGCGCAGTCGTCGCCCGCGCTAACGGTCGTGCCCACTTCTGGCAGATCAACAAACACCATATCGCCCAGCAGCTCTTGCGCGTGCTCGGTGATCCCTACGGTGTAAGTGCCGTCCGCCTCTTTGCGCAGCCATTCGTGTTCTTTGCTGTATTTCAGTTCTGCTGGCACATTGCTCATTGAATTTCTCCTGATAAAAATGATTAGGCGACCGGCTTACCGGCGCGAACAAAAATCGGTTTGGTCACGTTGACCGGCATTTCACGGTTGCGGATTTGCACCACCGCCGTTTCGCCAATACCTGCCGGCACGCGTGCCAGTGCAATACTGTAGCCCAGCGTTGGGGAGAAGGTACCGCTGGTGATCACGCCTTCACGCGGATTGCCATCAGCATCGGTAAAACGCACCGGCAGTTCACCGCGCAGTACGCCTTTCTCGGTCATCACCAGACCCACCAGTTGTTCAGTACCCTTCTCACGCTGAATTTCCAGCGCTTCGCGGCCAATAAACTCACGGTCAGCAGGTTCCCATGCGATGGTCCAGCCCATATTGGCCGCCAGCGGAGAGACACCTTCATCCATCTCCTGACCGTAGAGGTTCATACCCGCTTCCAGACGCAACGTATCACGCGCGCCCAGACCCGCTGGCTTCACACCGGCTTCCACCAGCGCACGCCAGAAATCTGCGGCTTTCTCATTTGGCATCGCAATTTCGTAACCCGCTTCACCGGTATAGCCAGTGGTAGCGATAAACAGATCGCCTGCCTGCACGCCGAAGAACGGCTTCATGCCTTCAGTCGCTTTACGCTGCTCGTCGCTGAACAGAGAAGCGGCTTTCGCCTGCGCGTTCGGTCCCTGTACGGCAATCAGCGACAGATCATCACGAACGGTGATGTCGATGGCATAAGGTTCAGCGTGTTGGGTAATCCAGGAGAGGTCTTTTTCGCGGGTAGCGGAGTTAACAACGAGGCGGAAGAAATCTTCTGTGAAGTAATAGACGATGAGGTCGTCAATCACGCCGCCGGAGGCATTTAGCATGCCGGTATAGAGCGCTTTACCCGGTGTCTTGAGTTTGGCGACGTCGTTTGCCAGCAGATAACGCAAAAACTCCCGGGTGCGGCTACCGCGCAGATCGACAATCGTCATGTGGGACACGTCGAACATACCGGCATCAGTGCGCACCGCGTGGTGCTCATCAATCTGCGAGCCGTAGTGCAGCGGCATCATCCAGCCATGGAAGTCCACCATGCGGGCGCCGCATAACACGTGTTGTTCGTACAAAGGAGTCTGTTGAGCCATCTTGTCCTCGTTGAAAAATTCACCGTGAAACCCGGTATCGACCTCGTTTTCAGGGGCCGACGCAAACGTTCTCTTTTACCTGAACTTACCAC
Source organism: Pantoea sp. LS15 (assembly GCF_012241585.1). Lineage (NCBI taxonomy): Bacteria > Pseudomonadati > Pseudomonadota > Gammaproteobacteria > Enterobacterales > Erwiniaceae > Pantoea > Pantoea sp. LS15. The sequence goes on along the minus strand of NZ_JAAVXA010000018.1, from coordinate 34,369 downwards.
CGAAACCGGCGATTAACCATAAGGTAAAATGGGTCATCACATTAGCTTATGACCAAAAAACGCAGAAAAGCCTACAGAGTTATTCACTGGAAAAATGCGATTAACTCCGCACAAAATTAACAATGATCTAACAGGATTTAGCACATGGTGATATTTCCTGCGGAAAAATGGGCCAAATTTCCGCAACATAAAATTAGCCAGATTAGATTATCTAATGCGAAAAATGAGGTGAAATTAGAATATTTCAAACGAGGAAATTTCCCCGGCACAGAGGCCGGGAAATAAAGTGTGATGGGGGTCTAAATTAGCGCAGCCAGTCCGGTAGGTCGTTAAGACCCATCGCCTGACGAAGAAGCTGAGGTTTAACACCGGGAAGCGTATCAGCGAGCTTGAGGCCGATGTCACGTAGCAATTTTTTCGCCGGATTGGCACCGGCAAACAACTCACGGAAGCCCTGCATGCCCGCCAGCATCATTGCCGCGCTATGCTTGCGGCTGCGCTCATAGCGACGCAGATACAGATGCTGACCAATGTCTTTCCCTTCGCGATGCAGACGACGCAGTTCTTCAACCAGTTCAGCCGCATCCATAAAGCCAAGGTTAACGCCCTGCCCGGCCAGCGGATGAATTGTGTGTGCCGCATCCCCCACCAGCGCCAGACGGTGCGCCGCAAACTGACGCGCGTAGCGTCCGGTTAATGGGAACACCAGACGCTCGCTCTCAAGCGTGCATAACCCAAGACGGTTATCAAACGCCATGCACAGTGCCTGGTTGAACGCTTCTGGCGTGGCCTCCTGCATCAGCTGTGCTTTTTCTGGCACCAGGGACCAGACAATCGAGCACAGATGCGGATCGCTTAACGGCAGGAAGGCCAGAATGCCGTCATTGTGGAAGATCTGACGCGCGACACCGCCGTGCGGCTCTTCAGTGCGGATCGTCGCAACCAGAGCATGATGGCGATAATCCCAGAACGTCAGCGGAATATCGGCTTTATTACGCAGCCAGGAGTTCGCACCATCAGCGCCAACAACCAGACGTGCAGTCAACATGTCGCCGCTTTGCAGGGTAATAAACGCCTCGTTTTCACCCCACGCGACCTGCTGGATCTGCGCAGGCGCAATCAATGTCACGTCGCTGCACTGCTGTGCTTTCTGCCACAGCGCGTGATGGATCACCGCGTTTTCAACGATGTGACCCAGATGACTATAGCCCATACTTTCGTCATCAAAAGCGATATGACCAAAGCTGTCTTTATCCCATACTTCCATGCCGTGATAGCAGCTGGCGCGCTGCGCCACGATATCTGACCAGACACCAAGGCGCGTCAGCAGCTTTTCGCTGGCCGCATTAATTGCCGAGACGCGGAGTTCCGGCGGCGCATCCTGTGCGACACGCTGGGGCTGCTTTTGCTCCAGCACGGCCACGCGCAGGCCGCTGCCCTGTAAGCCACAGGCCAATGCCAGTCCTACCATTCCGCCGCCAACGATGGCGACATCAACATTTTGCACGGTGATAACTCCTTAACGCGCGACCCAACCAAGGGTCCGCTGCGCCAGCACGTCACGTGCCGGAATGAATAATTCCATCGCCATCAGCCCGAGGTTACGGCCTGCAACCAGCGGCGCCCAGTGATTGGCAAAAAGATGAACCAGGCCATCAGTGACACCAATCGTCGCCTCTTTATCCGCCTGACGTCGCTTCTGGTAATGGCTTAGCACTGAGTATGCACCGCAATCTTTTTGCTCACCCCACGCTTGCGAAAGGGTTTCTGCAAGGCTCATGACATCACGTAACCCGAGGTTAAAGCCCTGACCCGCAATCGGATGCAGCGTCTGCGCGGCATTACCCACTAGCACAACACGATGGGAGATGGATTGAGATGCTGTCGTCAGCGACAACGGATATACCGTCCGCTTGCCTGCATGGGTGATTCGTCCCAGCCGCCAGCCAAAGGCTTTTTGCAACTCAGTGCAAAAACGTTCGTCGGACCATGACTGAATCTCTTCAGACTTACTCTGGGGATGGCACCACACCAGCGAGCAGCGTCCGTTCGACATCGGCAACATCGCCAGCGGGCCATGCTGTGTAAAACGTTCAAAAGCCCTGCCGCTGTGCGCTCCGGCAGTGGAGACATTCGCAATGACCGCCACCTGCCCATACGCCTGCTGACGCCACTCGATACCACACTGGGTGCCGAGCGCAGATCGAGAACCATCTGCAGCAACCAGAAGCTGGCCTTCGAGAACAGTGCCATTTTCCAGCGTCACACTGACCGCCCCTTCACTGCGACTAAAACTGGCCACACGCGCCGGACAATGCAGCGTGACGCCAGGTGCATCCTGAAGCTGACGGAACAGACGTAATCCGACGTCGTGCAGCTCAACAACCTGCCCCAGGGCATCAATACGATAATCCTGCGCATCCAGCGTGACAAAACCCGCATGCCCGCGATCGCTAACGTGAACGGTGTTGATCGCCGTCGCACAGTCGGCAATCGACTGCCAGATACCGATGCGCGACAGCTGCTGGCATGTCCCCTGCGCCAGCGCAATGGCTCGGGCATCAAAACCGGGGTGATCAGAAGCCTCTGGAGCAACGGCTTCCACCAGATGCACCGGGAGTTTCCCCTGTGTCATGTGCGAAATAGCGAGTGCCAGCGTGGCCCCCGTCATTCCGCCACCAACAATGATCACGCTCATTTGTGTGCCGCTGCCATCAGCGCCTCGATATCGTCAGCATTTTTGACCACGCTGGCCGTCAGGTTCTCGTTGCCACTTTCGGTAATGACGATATCGTCTTCAATGCGGATGCCAATCCCGCGATACTCTTCAGGCACATCGGCATCAGGCGCGATATACAGCCCAGGCTCTACGGTTAATACCATGCCCGGCTCCAGCACGCGCGAACGTTCTGCGCCATACGCCCCCACATCATGCACATCCAGCCCCAACCAGTGGCTCAGGCCATGCATAAAGTATGGTCGATGCGCATTTTCAGTAATCAGGGTACCTACATCGCCTTTCATAATACCGAGCTTAACCAGGCCGGTAATCATGATGCGCACCACTTCGCCGGTCACTTCCTGAATGGAGGTGCCAGGACGATACAATGTGAGTGCCGTCTCAAGGGATTCCAGAACGATGTCGTAAATCGCGCGTTGTGCCGGCGAGAACTTACCATTCACCGGGAAGGTACGAGTGATGTCTCCCGCGTAGCCCTGATATTCGCAACCGGCGTCAATCAGCACCAGATCGCCGTCACGCAGCGCGCTTTCGTTTTCGGTATAGTGCAGAATGCAGCCGTTCTCCCCGCCACCGACAATGGTGTTGTAAGAGGGATAACGTGCGCCGTGACGGTTAAATTCATGGTGAATTTCGCCTTCCAGCTGGTATTCAAACATACCCGGGCGGCATTTCTCCATGGCGCGGGTATGCGCCAGAGCACTGATTTCACCTGCCCGACGCATCAAATTCAGCTCTTCTTCTGACTTGAACAGGCGCATCTCATGCACGACCGGACGCCAGTCTATCAGCGTGGCGGGGGCAGACAGGTTCTGCCGTGAGCCTTTGCGCAGCTTATCCAGGGCGGTAAAGACAATTTCATCGGCATACGCATATTCGCCCTGAGCGTGATAAAGCACATCCAGGCCATTCAGCAACTGATAGAGCTGCTGATTGATTTCGCTAAACGCCAGCGCACGGTCAACGCCCAGCTTCGCCGGTGCGGCCTCCTGGCCTAAGCGGCGACCAAACCAGATTTCGGCCGTCAGATCGCGTACGCGGTTGAAAATCACGCTGTGGTTGTGGGTGTCATTACTCTTGATCAGCACCAGCACCGCTTCCGGCTCGTTAAAGCCGGTGAAATACCAGAAATCACTGCTCTGACGATAGGGGTATTCACTGTCGGCGCTGCGCGTCACTTCGGGCGCGGCAAAAATCAGCGCGGCGCTGCCCGGCTGCATTTTGGCCAGCAGCGCCTGGCGGCGGCGCGAATACTCTTGATTTGAGATAACCATGACACCCTCCTGTGCGTTATTTTTCTTAATGTAAGGTTGGTTTGCGGACTTCCGGTGCGGTCGGCTGCGAGCGCGTAAAGTTGTCGTGGCACAGCAGCGCCGCCACGCGCACATACTCGATGATCTCTTCGAGAGACATTTCCAGCTCTTCCTGGTCTTCGTCTTCATCGTAACCAAGCTGTGCAATGTTACGCAGATCGTCGATCGCCTCACCGGCTTCGCCGGTCACTTTATCGAGTTTAGGCTGTGTCACACCCAGCCCCAGCAGATAGTGGTTTACCCAACCTGCCAGCGCATCAGCGCGATCAAACACGCTTACGTCATCGCCCTCAGGCAGATAAAGCTGAAAAAGGAAGCCATCGTCTTCCAGTGAATCGCTGATGGCGGCGTGCATTTTACGCAGTGCCTCCGCCAGCTCGTGACCAAACGCCAGCCCTTCGTTCGTGAGGTCGTGGATCAGCGGCTGCCATGAGCTGTCGCTGTTTCCGCCGCACAGCATGCCACTGATCAGACCGTGCATTTCGGCTGGGGTTAAACCCACTCCCTGCTGGTTCAGTAACTGGTTTAAATCGTTGTAACCAGGCATTTCGTTCTGTATAGACATGAGCATTCGTCATCAAAGGGGGGAAGTTTCATGATATGCTACCACTTTGGACCCTGGTGATACCAGAAAAGGGCTTGTATCTTCACATCAGGGTAGCTATAGTGTCGCCCCTTCGCGGCCCCCGGGGCAGTAAGCGAAGGCAGCGCAGTCAATCAGCAGGAAGGTGGCATGTCTGCACAACCCGTCGATCTCCAGATTTTTGGCCGTTCACTGCGAGTGAATTGTCCACCTGAACAAAGGGATGCCCTGAATCAGGCTGCGGACGATTTGAATCAGCGGTTGCAAGATCTAAAAGAACGCACTAGAGTCACAAATACTGAGCAGCTGGTTTTCATCGCCGCGTTGAACATCAGCTATGAACTGACTCAGGAAAAAGCGAAGACCCGCGACTACGCGGCAAGTATGGAGCAGCGCATTAAAATGCTCCAGCAGACCATAGAACAAGCATTGCTTGATCAAGGTCGCAATCCCGAAAGACCGGGACCAAAGTTTGAATAACACTTCTCAGTTGACTATGGTAGAGTAACTGTGAAGACAAAATTTCTCTGAGATGTTCGCAAGCGGGCCAGTCCCCTGAGCCGATATTTCATACCACAAGAATGTGGCGCTCCATGGTTGGTGAGCATGCTCGGTCCGTCCGAGAAGCCTTAAAACTATGACGACACATTCACCTTGAACCAAGGGTTCAAGGGTTACAGCCTGCGGCGGCATCTCGGAGATTCCCTCTCTTTTTCTTCTACCGACTACCATGACTCAATTCCCTGAAGTTTCTGCTTCACGCCAGGACATTCGTCAGTTAATTCGTCAACGCCGTCGTGCGTTAACCTCCGATCAGCAAGCACATTTTGCCCAACAGGCTGCCGCGCGCATGATGGCGTATCCGCCTGTTGTGATGGCGCATACTGTCGCGCTGTTTCTCTCATTTGATGGTGAGCTGGATACGCAACCGCTCATCGAGCAACTCTGGCGCGCCGGGAAGAAGGTTTACCTGCCAGTGCTGCATCCGTTTAGCGAAGGTAATCTACTTTTTCTCCACTACCACCCGCACAGCGAGCTGGTCGTGAATCGTCTGAAAATCACTGAGCCGAAACTGGATGTGCGTGACGTACTGCCACTGTCACAACTGGACGTACTGGTTACGCCGCTGGTTGCGTTTGATGAACAGGGCCAGCGCTTAGGAATGGGTGGTGGTTTTTATGACAGAACGCTGCAAAACTGGCAACAGTATGGGCTACAGCCAGTGGGTTACGCGCATGATTGTCAGGGCGTGGAGGCATTGCCGGTGGAGAAATGGGATGTGCCGTTACCGGCGGTGGTAACGCCCAGTAAAACCTGGTCCTGGTAGAATAAAGCCGGGTGGCACTGCCGCCACCCGACACCACACAATCAGTACAGCAGACGCGCGCGAATCGTCCCCGGAAGCGCCTTCATGCTCTGCAGTGCTTTCTCGGCAACATCTTCATCCGCTTCAATATCAATCACCACATAACCCATCTGAGAATTTGTCTGCAGATACTGCGCGGCAATGTTGACGCTCTGTTCGGCAAAGATCTGGTTAATGGCGGTCAGCACACCCGGACGGTTTTCGTGAATGTGCAGCAGACGACGACCACCGTGCAGTGGCAGAGACACTTCCGGGAAGTTCACCGCAGAGAGCGTAGAACCGTTGTCAGAGTATTTGCTCAGTTTGCCAGCCACTTCCAGACCGATGTTCTCCTGTGCTTCCTGAGTCGAGCCGCCAATGTGTGGCGTCAGGATCACGTTGTCGAATTCGCACAACGGAGAATTAAACGGATCGCTGTTGGTCGCAGGCTCCGTCGGGAAGACGTCAATGGCAGCCCCGGCCAGATGTTTACGTTTCAGCGCATCGCACAGTGCCGGAATGTCGACAACCGTACCGCGTGCAGCGTTGATCAACAGTGAACCTGGCTTCATCAGCGCCAGCTCTTCCGCACCCATCATGTTTTTGGTGGAGGCATTTTCCGGTACATGCAGGCTGACCACATCGCTCATATTCAGCAGATCAGAGAGATGCTGAACCTGCGTCGCGTTACCCAGAGGCAGCTTGCTTTCAATATCGTAAAAATAGACATGCATACCGAGAGATTCAGCCAGAATCCCCAGTTGAGTACCAATGTGACCATAACCAATGATACCCAGTTTTTTACCACGGGCTTCATATGACCCCGCAGCCAGTTTATTCCAGACACCGCGGTGTGCTTTGGCGTTAGCTTCAGGGATACCGCGTAGCAGCAGCAACAACTCGCCAATCACTAACTCCGCCACGGAACGGGTGTTGGAGAACGGGGCGTTGAACACAGGAATACCGCGTTTGGCAGCTGCATTCAGATCGACCTGATTGGTGCCGATACAGAAACAACCAATGGCAACCAGCTTTTCCGCCGCAGCAATTACATCTTCAGTCAGGTGAGTACGGGATCGCAGGCCAATGAAGTGGGCATCACGGATGGCCGCTTTCAGCTCTTCGGTGTCCAGCGCGCCTTTGTGAAATTCGATGTTGGTGTAACCCGCTGCACGAAGGCTATCAAGCGCTTTCTGATGCACGCCTTCTACCAGCAGGAATTTAATCTTGTCTTTCTCCAGTGATACCTTTGCCATTTACCCGACCCTGTATTTTATCTGAACTGATGTTGTGCTGGATTTAAATCCGCTATAGCCAACATATCAAAAAAAACTATTGCAGCAATATGAACGTTTGCGTCGGCACTCTGAAGAAAAGTCATACAGGGTAAAATGACAGAGGAAAATGCTACAGAAATTTGTGAATGCGGCAGGATCGGCAAAAGAGGCACAAAAACGTGACACAAGTCACCGAATTTGGCTTTTCAAAAATTTTTTAGCGGGGGGAAGGCTCCCCCCGTCAGATCATTTTACGATGGTTTTCACGCCATCAGCGGTGCCAATCAGCGCCACATCCGCGCCACGGTTGGCGAATAGCCCTACGGTTACTACGCCCGGAATGCCATTGATGGCATTTTCCAGCGCGATAGCATCAAGGATTTCCAGACCGTGAACGTCGAGGATCACGTTACCGTTATCAGTAACTACGCCCTGACGATATTCCGGACGACCACCCAGCTTCACCAGTTGACGGGCAACCGCGCTACGCGCCATCGGGATCACTTCCACCGGCAGCGGGAAATTACCCAGGATATCGACCTGCTTGGAGGCATCCGCGATGCAGATGAACTTGTCCGCAACGGAGGCGATGATTTTTTCACGCGTCAGCGCTGCACCACCGCCTTTGATCATCTGCATATGGCCGTTAATCTCATCCGCGCCATCAACGTAAATACCCAGACGGTCTACTTCGTTCAGATCGAAAACGGTAATGCCGAGGCTTTTCAGCTTTTCCGTGGAAGCATCAGAGCTGGATACTGCACCTTCGATTTGTCCTTTCATCGTGCCCAGCGCATCGATAAAGTGCGCCGCGGTCGACCCGGTACCGACACCGACAATCGTACCCGGCTGTACATACTGGAGTGCGGCCCATCCTACTGCTTTTTTCAGTTCATCCTGCGTCATGATCGTTTTGCCTGTGGTGTGAAAACTTAGGCCGCATTATAGAACACGTGAGGTGGAATTCGTCTGTCACAAAGGGAAAATTGTGTCATAGTGCAGAATAAGCCAAATTAAGGAGTCAGCCAGAGCGATGAAACGTCCGGACTACAGAACACTACAGGCACTTGATGCAGTTATTCGTGAACGAGGTTTTGAGCGCGCAGCGCAAAAGCTTTGCATCACGCAGTCCGCCGTATCACAGCGTATCAAACAGCTTGAAAACATGTTCGGCCAGCCGCTGCTGGTACGTACCGTCCCCCCTCGTCCAACCGAGCAAGGGCAAAAGCTTCTCGCCCTGCTGCGTCAGGTTGAACTACTGGAAGATGAATGGCTGGGTGACGAACAAACGGGCTCCACACCGCTACTGCTCTCTCTGGCGGTTAACGCCGACAGTCTGGCAACCTGGCTGCTGCCTGCCCTGGCCCCCGTATTAGCAGATTCCCCTATCCGCCTGAATTTGCAGGTTGAAGATGAAACCCGTACCCAGGAGCGCCTGCGTCGTGGTGAAGTGGTTGGCGCGGTCAGTATCCAGCCTCAAGCGTTGCCGAGCTGCCTTGTCGATCAGTTAGGTGCTCTGGATTACCTGTTTGTCGGTTCAAAAGCCTTTGCCGAGCGCTACTTCCCTAATGGTGTGACCCGTGCTGCACTGCTCAAAGCACCAGCAGTAGCGTTCGACCATCTGGACGATATGCATCAGGCGTTCCTGCAGCAAAACTTTGATCTGCCGCCGGGCAGCGTACCGTGCCATATCGTCAACTCATCCGAAGCGTTTGTGCAGCTTGCGCGACAAGGCACCACCTGCTGCATGATCCCACATCTGCAAATTGAGAAAGAGTTGAAAAGTGGAGAGCTGATTGATTTGACGCCGGGGCTGTATCAGCGCCGGATGCTCTACTGGCACCGTTTTGCGCCGGAAAGCCGCATGATGCGCAACGTCACCGATGCGTTACTGGCGTACGGACATAAGGTGTTGAGACAGGATTAAAAAATAAGCCGGGTGGCGGCTTCGCCTACCCGGCCTACTGGTTACTGAGCGGGCTTTTGAGTCGGTTCCAGCTGGAACACCACATCAACCTGATCGTCGAACTGAATCGTCGGCTGCTCGTAAGTTTCCTGAGCAGATACTGGCGCCGCATCGGCTTTCATCATCCGTACCATCGGGCTTGGCTGATAGTTTGAGACGTGGTAACGCACGCTGTAAACCGGGCCGAGCTTGCTGTTAAAGCCAGCGGCCAGCTGCTGCGCCTGATGCATCGCATCATCAATCGCCGCTTTACGCGCTTCGTCTTTGTATTTCTCCGGTTGCGCAACGCCCAGCGACACAGAGCGAATTTCGTTCAGCCCCGCCTTCAGCGCGCCATCCAGTAATGCATTCAGCTTGTCCAGTTGACGCACCGTCACTTCGACAGTACGCACAGCACGGTAGCCTTTCAGAATGCTTTTGCCGTTCTGGTAGTCGTAATCGGGTTGAGTACGCAGGTTAGCGGAGTTGATATCTTTTTTACCTACACCGTTCTGCTCAAGAAAAGAGAGATATTGCGCAACACGATCGTCAGCCTGCTTCTTGGCAGATGCCGCATCTTTCGCAGCCACATTGACTTCAATCGCCAGGGTTGCAACATCCGGTACCGCATCCACACTTGCGGTGCCTGAAGTGACGATGTGCGGACCATCTGGCAGTTCACTTGCCTGCACCGACACCGCACCTAAACTCACTAATGCCGCCAGGGCCATCACTTTAAACTTCACTGTCATTCCTCCATGTTGCGAAGAGTGCCCCAACAACAGGGCGCATGCCAGCAAGCTTAGCGGGTCTTGTTCAGTTGTCCATAAGACAATGGCTTAGTTGAACAATTCCTGGACATGATGAATGCCCTCTTTTGCCAACTGGAAGGCAATAAACCACATCACGAGACCCACCAGTGTGTTGATGATCCGCTGCGCTTTAGCGGTGCGAAGACGAGGGGCCAGCCACGCCGCCAGGATCGCAAGACCGAAGAACCAGAGGAAAGAGGCGCTGACCGTGCCAAGCGCAAACCAGCGCTTCGGCTCAACATCCAGCTGTCCGCCCAGGCTCCCCAGCACCACAAAAGTATCGAGATAAACGTGCGGGTTAAGCCAGGTAACCGCCAGCATGGTGACGATGATCTTCCAGCGCCCCTGCTTCATGACTTCAGCGCTTGCCAGTTCAAGATTGCTGCTCATGGCCGTTTTCAGTGCACCAAAACCGTACCACAGCAGAAACGCCACGCCGCCCCAGGTAACCAACGCAAGAAGCCAGGGTGACTGCATCAGCAATGCACTACCACCAAAAATACCGGCGCAAATCAGCAGCAGATCGCTTACCGCGCACAGCAGGGCAATCATCAGATGGTACTGACGGCGGATGCCCTGATTCATCACGAACGCATTTTGTGGGCCAAGCGGAAGGATCATGGCCGCACCTAAGGCAAGCCCTTGAAAATAATAGGATAACATGACGCAATTCTCACAGTGTTGTTCTGGAAGCAGACTATACTGTGCGAATCACATTAGAGGAAATTGATAATATTAATTGGGGATTAGTCGTGCTTATAAAAATAAAGCCCGGTGGCGCTAGCGCTTACCGGGCCTGGTGGTGAAGTTATTCTGCTTCTTTGACTTTTTTGACGTTTACGTCCATCTGTGGATACGGGAAGCTGATGCCGTTAGCATCGAACTCACGTTTGATACGCTCCAGCACATCCCAGTAAACGTTTTGCAGATCGCTACTTTTGCTCCAGATACGCACCACAAAGTTAATGGATGAAGCGCCCAGTTCGTTCAGACGTACAGTCTGCTCTTTGTCTTTCAGAATGCGATCGTCTGAGGCAATGATATTGGCGATCAGTGATTTAACCTGATCGATATCGGAATCATATGCCACGCTGATGATCAGCTCATTTCGGCGCACTGGTTCGCGGGAAAAGTTGATGATGTTGCCGGCGATGATTTTCCCGTTTGGCACAACAACGATACGGCCATCAACGGTACGCAGGGTGGTAGAAAAAATCTGTACCTGCAGTACCGTTCCGGCAATCCCACCAAGATCAACGTACTCCCCGGAACGGAATGGACGGAAGGTGACCAGCAGTACACCAGCGGCCAGGTTCGAAAGCGAGCCCTGCAACGCAAGACCAATAGCCAGACCTGCCGCACCAAGCACGGCGATTACCGATGCGGTCTGTACGCCGACACGTCCCAGCGCTGCAATTAGCGTAAAAGCGATAATACCGTAACGCACCAGTGCAGAGAGGAAATCTGCAACCGTGGCATCAATGTTTCGGGCGCGCATCACGCGGTTAACGGTGTTTGATACGATACGTGCCACGATCATCCCGACGATGAGGATGGCAATAGCCGCTACGATGTTTACAGCGTAGCTCAGCAGCAACTCCTGGTTACGCACCAGCCAGGTACCGGCGTTATTGATGCTGTCTACGACATCGAGTTGTTCCATTTATTCTTCCTTTTGTTAAACCAAAACACAAAAATCCATCCCCCATGGAGACAGGCAGGTCAGTAAAGGGTAAACAAAAAGCACTGGTTTTGCCAAACAGATCACAAAAACCGGTATAGCAGGCTCTTGAAAAGGCATAAAAAAAGGCCCGCATTTGCGGGCCTTCTGATGCTGTTAGCAGCTCAAATTACAGAACGTCAACCGCGTTCAGTTCTTTGAAAGCCTGCTCCAGACGAGTCACCATGGAAGTCTGCGCTGCGCGCAGCCATACGCGTGGATCGTAGTATTTCTTGTTCGGCTGGTCTTCGCCTTTCGGGTTGCCCAGCTGGCCCTGCAGGTAAGCTTCGTTAGTTTTGTAGTACTGCAGAATACCGTCCCAGGTTGCCCATTGGGTATCGGTATCAATGTTCATTTTCACTACACCGTAGCTTACGGAATCTTTGATTTCCTGAGCAGAAGAACCGGAACCGCCGTGGAAGACGAAGTTCAGGCTGTTGTGCGGCAGGTTGTGTTTCTTAGACACATATTCCTGAGAATCACGCAGGATAGTTGGGGTCAGAACCACGTTACCTGGTTTGTAAACGCCGTGTACGTTACCGAAGGACGCTGCGATGGTGAAGCGTGGGCTGATTTTGCTCAGCTCGGTGTAAGCGTAATCAACATCTTCTGGCTGGGTGTACAGTGCAGAAGCGTCCATGTGGCTGTTGTCCACGCCGTCTTCTTCACCACCGGTGCAACCCAGTTCGATTTCCAGGGTCATGTCCATTTTGGCCATGCGCGCCAGGTATTTGGAGCAGATTTCGATGTTTTCGTGCAGTGACTCTTCAGACAGGTCGATCATGTGAGAAGAGAACAGTGGCTTACCGGTAGCAGCAAAGTGTTTTTCACCCGCGTCCAGCAGACCGTCGATCCACGGCAGCAGTTTCTTCGCGCAGTGGTCAGTGTGCAGGATAACTGGAACACCGTAGTGTTCAGCCATCTGGTGTACGTGGTGCGCACCAGAGATAGCACCCAGGATTGCAGCACCCTGCGGAACGTCAGTTTTCACGCCTTTACCTGCGATGAACGCAGCACCACCGTTAGAGAACTGAACGATAACCGGCGCTTTAACTTTTGCAGCGGCTTCCAGTACGGCGTTGATGGAGTCGGTACCTACGCAGTTAACTGCTGGCAGAGCGAAGTTGTTTTCTTTAGCTACCTGGAACACTTTCTGTACGTCATCACCAGTGATAACGCCAGGTTTTACGAAATCAAAAATTTTAGACATGTTGCTTAGTCCTGTATCTTCGGCCGTTAGAAAAGGTGCGAGCTCTTAAAAGCGCGCTGAAAATTGGGCAGGTTTCCCTGCCCTTGAATGGCTTACTTCTTAGCGCGCTCTTCGAGCATTGCTACTGCTGGCAGTACTTTGCCTTCCACGAATTCGAGGAATGCACCGCCACCAGTGGAGATGTAGGAGATCTTGTCAGCGATACCGAACAGGTCGATTGCCGCCAGGGTGTCACCACCACCTGCGATAGAGAACGCTTCGCTGTCTGCAATAGCGTTAGCAACGATTTCAGTCCCTTTGCGGAAGTTCGGGAATTCGAACACGCCAACAGGACCGTTCCACAGGATAGTTTTTGCGTTTTTCAGGATTTCAGCCAGTTTCTGTGCAGAAACGTCGCCCAGGTCCAGAATTTGCTCTTCGTCTTTGATGTCGTTTACAGACTTCAGGGTCGCCGTTGCAGTTTCAGAGAACTCAGTGGCAACACGAACGTCTGTTGGAACTGGAATATCACAGGTGCTCAGCAGGCGTTTAGCTTCGTCAACCAGGTCTGCTTCGTACAGGGATTTACCCACGTTGTGGCCTTGAGCGGCAACGAAGGTGTTCGCGATGCCACCGCCAACGATCAGCTGGTCAGCAATTTTAGACAGGGAGTCCAGAACAGTCAGTTTGGTAGAAACTTTAGAACCACCAACGATAGCAACCATTGGACGAGCAGGTTCTTTCAGTGCTTTACCCAGCGCTTCCAGTTCGTCAGCCAGCAGAGGACCTGCACAGGCTACGTCTGCGAATTTACCGATACCGTGGGTAGAAGCCTGCGCACGGTGAGCAGTACCGAAGGCATCCATTACGAATACGTCACACAGTGCAGCGTATTTTTTGGACAGTGCTTCGTCGTCTTTCTTCTCGCCTTTGTTGAAGCGAACGTTTTCCAGAACAACCAGTTCACCGGCAGCAACGTCAACGCCATCCAGGTAATCTTTCACCAGGCGAACCGGATTGGACAGTTTGTCTTTCAGGTAATTAACAACTGGCAGCAGAGAGAACTCTTCGTTGTACTCGCCTTCGGTTGGACGACCCAGGTGGGAGGTTACCATCACTTTAGCGCCCTGCTTCAGAGCCAGTTCGATGGTTGGCAGAGATGCACGGATACGCGCGTCGCTGGTCACTTTACCATCTTTAACCGGTACGTTCAGATCAGCACGGATGAAAACGCGTTTACCAGCCAGATCCAGATCGGTCATCTTAATTACAGACATGGTGAATCCTCTCGTTGATTCTTAAAGTTTTGCAGACGCACAATGCGTCTTACCTGAAACCTTGAGCGGCCATTGCTAACGTAGTATCGAGCATTCGGTTAGCAAAGCCCCATTCGTTATCACACCAGACCAGCGTCTTGATAAGGTGTGCGCCACTGACGCGTGTTTGAGTGCCATCAACGATGGCGCTGTGCGGGTCGTGGTTAAAATCTACTGAGACCAACGGCAATTCCGTATAGTCAACTATACCATGAAATGCACCCAGTGCCGCTTTTTGCAGCAACATGTTGACTTCACTGGCTTTTACCGGTTTTTTCACCGTCACACTAAGGTCGATTGCGGTGACGTTAATCGTCGGAACGCGCACGGCAATCGCTTCAAAACGGTCATTAAACTGCGGGAAAATACGTGTGATCCCTGCTGCCAGTTTTGTGTCCACCGGAATGATTGACTGGCTCGCCGCGCGAGTGCGTCGTAAATCCGGATGGTAGGCGTCGATCACCTGCTGATCGTGCATGGCGGAGTGAATCGTGGTCACTGTGCCGGATTCAATGCCATATGCATCGTCTAACAGTTTAATGACCGGAATAATGCAGTTAGTGGTACAGGAGGCGTTGGAGACAATGCGATGTTCAGCTTGCAGCTCATGCTGATTGACGCCAAACACGACGGTCGCGTCGAGATCGTTGCTGCCGGGATGAGAAAACAGGACTTTTTTCGCACCTGCTGCCAGATGGGCTTCACCATGTTCGCGGCTGCCATACACGCCGGTACAGTCAAGCACCACATCCACACCCAATTCACGCCAGGGTAGCCCGGTAATGCTGTTCTCATGCAGCACACGGATAGCGTCATCACCCACAAAAAGCTGATCTCTTTCCTGGCGTACATCCCAGGCAAAGCGTCCGTGGCTGGTGTCATATTTCAACAAATGCGCCATGCCCGTAGCATCCGCCAGTTCATTGATTGCCACCACGGTCATTTCCGCCCGACGTCCGGATTCATACAAAGCACGAACCACATTACGTCCGATGCGACCGAAGCCATTAATCGCTACGCGTACGGTCATAGATCTCCTGCAAAGCTATCCCTGGGTTTGAGGTGGCTGAAAGAGTAATCCAGCTACGCCCGAAGGGGAATCCTTGCTGTCACAAACTGCGATTGATTGGTCAATTGTCGAACATTTAATCGACTGAAACGCTTCAGCAAGAATAAGCGAATCGGGGAATAAAAGGAATGTCTGTCCAGATGAATAAGCGAGCTATATGACTTGCGTCACATTTTAGGTGGAATAATTTACGACGAGGTAAAAGCAAAACGGTAACCGAGAGGTTACCGTTTTTAGTGTTTGCACCCTCTCCCTGTGGGAGAGGGCCGGGGTGAGGGCATCAGTCCGCACCGCACAAACGATTACAGCAGTTCTTTCGCTTTCGCTACAACGTTCTCAACGGTGAAGCCGAACTCTTCGAACAGCAGCTCTGCCGGTGCAGACTCACCGAAGGTGGTCATACCGACGATTGCGCCATTCAGGCCCACATATTTGAACCAGTAGTCAGCAATACCCGCTTCCACTGCCACACGAGCGGTAACCGCTTTAGGCAGTACGGACTCGCGGTATGCAGCATCCTGCTTGTCGAACGCATCGGTAGACGGCATGGAGACCACACGCGCTTTAACGCCTTCGGCAGACAGTTTGTCCCATGCCGCAACAGCCAGCTCAACTTCAGAACCGGTGGCGATGAAGATCAGCTCTGGCTGACCTGCACAATCTTTCAGAACATAACCACCGCGAGCGATGTTCGCCAACTGCTCTGGAGTACGATCCTGCTGTGCCAGGTTCTGGCGGGAGAGGATCAGTGCGGTTGGGCCGTCCTGACGCTCAACACCGTATTTCCATGCCACTGCGGATTCAACCTGGTCACATGGACGCCATGTGCTCATGTTCGGAGTCACACGCAGAGAAGCCACCTGCTCTACCGGCTGGTGAGTTGGACCATCTTCGCCCAGACCGATGGAGTCGTGGGTATAGACCATCACCTGACGCTGTTTCATCAGCGCAGCCATACGTACGGCGTTACGTGCGTACTCTACGAACATCAGGAAGGTAGAGGTATACGGCAGGAAACCACCGTGCAGGGAGATACCGTTAGCAATTGCCGTCATACCGAATTCACGTACACCATAATGGATGTAGTTACCGGCAGTATCTTCGTTGATCGCTTTAGAACCGGACCACAGGGTCAGGTTAGAAGGCGCCAGGTCAGCAGAGCCGCCCAGGAATTCAGGCAACAGTGGGCCAAATGCTTCAATCGCATTCTGAGACGCTTTACGGCTGGCGATTTTAGATGGGTTCGCCTGCAGCTTAGCGATAAACTCGTTCGCTTTCGCATCGAAGTCAGACGGCATATCGCCTTTCATGCGACGGGTGAACTCAGCAGCTTCCTGTGGGAAGGCTTTAGCATACGCAGCGAACTTCTCGTTCCATGCAGCTTCTTTCGCCTGACCTGCTTCTTTGGCATCCCACTGAGCATAAATGTCAGATGGGATTTCGAATGCCGGGTGTTTCCAGCCCAGCGCTTCACGCGTCAGTGCAATTTCCGCGTCGCCCAGTGGCGCACCGTGGGAATCGTGGGTACCGGCTTTGTTCGGTGAACCGAAGCCGATAATGGTTTTGCACATCAGCAGGGATGGTTTGTCAGTGACAGCGCGCGCTTCTTCTACTGCACGTTTAATCGAGTCAGCATCGTGGCCATCAACACCACGCACAACGTGCCAGCCGTAGGCTTCAAAACGTTTAGCGGTGTCATCGGTGAACCAGCCCTCAACGTGACCGTCAATGGAGATACCATTGTCGTCGTAGAATGCAACCAGTTTGCCCAGCTTCAGGGTACCCGCCAGGGAGCACACTTCGTGAGAAATGCCTTCCATCATGCAGCCATCACCCATGAACGCGTAGGTGAAGTGGTCTACGATGTCGTGGCCAGGACGGTTGAACTGCGCCGCCAGGGTCTTCTCAGCAATCGCCATACCCACAGCGTTCGCAATACCCTGTCCCAGTGGACCGGTTGTGGTTTCAACACCAGCGGTGTAACCCACTTCCGGGTGACCTGGAGTTTTGGAGTGCAGCTGACGGAAGTTTTTCAGCTCTTCAATTGGCAGATCGTAGCCAGTGAGGTGCAGCAGGCTATAGATCAGCATAGAGCCGTGGCCGTTGGACAGCACGAAACGGTCGCGGTCAGCCCATGCCGGGTTCTGCGGGTTGTGGTTCAGGAAATCACGCCACAGGACTTCGGCGATATCAGCCATACCCATAGGGGCCCCTGGGTGGCCGGATTTGGCTTTCTGTACTGCGTCCATGCTCAGCGCACGAATAGCATTAGCAAGCTCTTTACGTGAGGACATTTTAACTCCAGATCGGACTGTTAAAGGCCATGCCCTTGACGACAGCGCGTTTTGGGCTACGCCGGAAAAAAGTGCCAACAATGTAACCCAAGCGGCATGCCATGTACATGGAGCATTCTTTTGCAGCTTAAGAAATCTCTGGATCATGCTCGCATGTTGCGCAATCTGCTCGCCCGGCCCCGTAGATATTCCTTATACTTAGCCCGACCCCGGCTTCGTTGCCGGTGTACTTTTCGGATTTTATTCAGATTAACGAGTACGGAAGCAACCTCATGAAAATGCGTGCAATAGTGCTGGCCCTGGGAACAACGCTCCTGTTGAGTGGCTGTCAGAATATGGATTCTAACGGCCTGATGACCTCAGGCGCAGAAGCTTTTCAGGCTTATTCCCTGAGCGACGCGCAGGTAAAAGCGCTGAGCGACCAGGCCTGTAAAGATATGGACGGAAAAGCCACACTTGCCCCTGCTAACAGTACCTACACGCAGCGTCTGAATAAGATTGCTTCCGCGCTGGGCGATAACATC
The DNA here is from genome assembly GCF_012241585.1 of Pantoea sp. LS15. Taxonomy (NCBI): domain Bacteria; kingdom Pseudomonadati; phylum Pseudomonadota; class Gammaproteobacteria; order Enterobacterales; family Erwiniaceae; genus Pantoea; species Pantoea sp. LS15. The sequence continues at coordinate 16,242 of NZ_JAAVXA010000018.1, read as the reverse complement.
AACGGCCAGCCGGTAAACTACAAGGTTTACATGGCCAAAGACGTGAACGCTTTCGCAATGGCGAACGGTTGTATCCGCGTCTATAGCGGGCTGATGGATATGATGACTGACAACGAAGTTGAAGCGGTGATCGGCCATGAAATGGGCCACGTTGCGCTCGGCCATGTGAAAAAAGGGATGCAAGTTGCCTTAGGTACCAATGCTATTCGCGCAGCGGCGGCTTCAGCGGGCGGTATTGTTGGTAGCCTGTCGCAGTCTCAGCTTGGCGATGTCGGAGAAAAGCTGGTTAATTCTCAGTTCTCCCAGCGTCAGGAGTCCGAAGCGGATGACTACTCCTACGATCTGTTGCGCAAACGTGGCATTAATCCATCAGGTTTAGCCACCAGCTTCGAAAAACTGGCCAAACTGGAAGCAGGGCGTCAAAGCTCAATGTTTGATGATCACCCAGCCTCAGAAGAGCGCGCGCAGCATATTCGCGACCGTATGGCCGCAGACGGAATTAAATAATTTCAGAAGGAGGCTGATTTACCTCCTTTTAAAAAGCACAAAAAAGCCCTCACCAGCTGGTGAGGGCTTTTACTTAACCGCTAAACTTACTCGCCTTTTTTCGCAGCCTGGATGTAGAGCATTTCCAGTGCCAGCGTCGCCGCAGCCAGAGCGGTAATTTCGGACTGATCGTAAGCCGGAGCCACTTCCACTACGTCCATCCCGACGATGTTCAGATCTTTCAGACCACGAACCAGTTTGATGGCACGGTCAGAAGTCAGGCCGCCGATCACCGGGGTACCGGTACCCGGAGCAAACGCTGGATCCAGACAATCGATATCGAAGGTCAGGTAGACCGGCATGTCACCCACGATCTGCTTCACCTGTGCAATGATGTCGTCAACACCGCGATCGTTTACCTGGCAGGCATCCAGCACGGTAAAGCCGTTATCTTTATCGAACTCAGTACGAATACCGATCTGCACGGAGTGGTTTGGATCGATAAGACCTTCGTTTGGCGCGGTAAAGAACATAGTGCCGTGATCAAATTCACAGCCGTTCGCATAAGTGTCTGTATGGGCATCAAAGTGCACCAGCGCCATTTTACCGAAGTGTTTTGCGTGCGCACGCAGCAGTGGCAGAGTCACAAAATGGTCACCACCGAAGGAGAGCATACGCTTACCTGCTGCCAGCAGCTTCTCGGCGTGCGCCTGGAGTTTTTCGCTCATCTCACGCGCGTCGCCAAAAGCGTAAACCAGGTCACCACAGTCAACTACGTTAAGGCGCTCACGCATGTCGAAGTTCCACGGGAAGCGATTGTGCTCCCAGGCCAGGTTAGTCGATACCTGACGGATGGCTGCCGGGCCATGACGCCCACCAGCACGGCCAGAGGTAGCCATATCAAATGGCACGCCAGTGATAACCCAGTCGGCATCGCTGTCGTACGGCTGGAAGTTCATCGGAAGGCGTAAAAAACCAAACGCGTTAGATACCAGAGAGTTATCGTACTGATGACCTAAAGTGCTCATGTCCTGACCTCTTTTAAAGTCGATACATTAAAAACAGATGAAAAAAAATCCCCTCCGCGTCGTTAAACCCGACGAGGAAGGGATTGATTCGTAAATAGCATATTGGGGCGAATTATCACCGTTAATTCATACGGGTTCAAGAGAGTATAGGTGATGGAGCGGTCTTTGCCCCTCACCTCACCCCTCTCCCCATGGGAGAGGGAAAAAGATCTTACTCGTCTTCCAGGTAGGTGTACCCGTACAGACCCGCTTCAAACTCTTCCAGGAACTGCTGCTGTAGTGCATCGTCCAGACCGGTGTTTTTCACCTGATCGCGGAACTGGGTTAGCAACGTTTTCGGATCCAGCTGAACGTATTCCAGCATGTCCGCCACGGTGTCGCCTTCGTCAGACAACTCCACTTCCACACTTCCGTCAGGGAAGACAAACACGTCAACCGCTTCAGTATCACCGAACAGGTTGTGCATGTTACCGAGGATCTCCTGGTATGCCCCAACCATGAAGAAGCCCAGCATTGGCGGGTTCTCCGGGTCGTATTCTGGCATTGGCATGGTAGTCGCAATACCATCGCCATCCACGTAGTGGTCGATAGCACCGTCGGAATCACAGGTGATGTCCAGCAGCACCGCACGACGTTCCGGAGCATGGTTCAACCCTTCCAGCGGCAGAACCGGGAACAGTTGATCGATACCCCAGGCATCCGGCATCGACTGGAACAGGGAGAAGTTGACGTAAATCTTGTCCGCCATACGTTCCTGCAGCTCGTCGATAATCGGACGGTGCGCGCGGTTGCTCGGGTCGAGCTGTTTCTGCACTTCATGGCACATGTTCAGATAGAGCTGTTCGGCCCACGCGCGCTCCTGCAGGCTAAAGTTACCAGAAGAGTAGCCAACGTGAATATCGTGCAGATCCATCTGGCTGTCGTGCAGCCACTCACGCAGGGAACGGCGCGTACCCGGTTCGTGCATCTCCTGCCAGGTTTCCCACATATTTTGCAGGGAACGAGGTGCATCAGCCTGCGGCGGCGTGGCTTCGGAAATTTCGCTACGCTCTACGCCGATAATGTTGGACACCAGCACCGTATGATGCGCGGTTACTGCGCGGCCAGATTCAGTGATCACCGTCGGATGCGGCAAACCGTGTTCTTCACACGCATCGCCAATCGCCCAGATGATGTTGTTAGCATATTCGTTCAGGCCGTAGTTCACAGAGCAGTCGGACTGAGAACGTGTGCCTTCATAGTCCACACCCAGGCCGCCACCCACGTCAAAGCACTGAATATTGACGCCGAGCTTGTGCAGCTCAACGTAGAAACGCGCGGACTCACGCACGCCGGTGGCGATGTCGCGAATGTTAGCCATCTGCGAACCGAGGTGGAAGTGCAGCAGTTGAATGCTGTCCAGACGACCGCGCTCACGCAGAATTTCTACCAGTTGCAGAACCTGGTTTGCCGCAAGGCCGAATTTGGATTTTTCGCCGCCGGAAGACTGCCATTTACCGGAACCCTGCGAGGCCAGACGCGCACGCACACCCAGGCGAGGCACCACATTCAGACGCTCAGCTTCTTCCAGCACAATAGCGATTTCGGTCATCTTCTCGATAACCAGATAGACCTTATGGCCCATCTTCTCGCCAATCAGCGCCAGACGAATGTATTCACGGTCTTTATAGCCGTTACAGACGATTACAGAACGGGTCATGCCCGCATGCGCCAGCACGGCCATCAGCTCTGCTTTTGAGCCCGCTTCCAGGCCAAGCGGTTCACCGGAGTGGATCAAAGATTCAATTACGCGGCGGTGCTGATTTACCTTGATAGGGTAAACCAGGAAGTAGTCGCCTTTATAACCATAGGATTCACGCGCACGTTTGAACGCGGCGTTAATCGAACGCAGACGATGTTGCAGGATCTGCGGGAAGCAGAACAGTGCAGGCAAACGCTGGCCCTGTGCTTCGCGGGCTTTCACCAGTTTGGCGAGATCCACGCGCGCTTCAGGGACGTCGGGATCCGGGCAGACGCTGATGTGGCCCAGTTCGTTGACGTCGTAGTAGTTATTGCCCCACCAGGCAATATTGTAAGTGCGCAGCATCTTGCTGGCTTCCTGGGAGCTCATCGCAACCTCCTGCATAGAACGTAGTACACCCTGTTCGCCCGCTGACGAAGGCGAAAAAGAAGACATGTCGTCAGACATAGCGAACCTCAACTCTTTGTATTAAGTGTAAAACAGTTGACTACTATCGCAGCGTTATACGGCGATAACAACCCATAAACGGCTCCGTTTCCCAGCAGAGTATGCTGAAATCCAGACCGTGCGACCGGTTTCTTATTCATATCATTGTAAAACACGTATCCGAACTCTGTATGACAAGGTTCGGCGAAACCACGAGAAAACTCTTGTATTAACAAGAGCGCCCTTGTTCAGTTTTCACAAAGCGTTACCGGCCCTGGAATCCTGAGAAGCGCCGAGATGGGTATAACATCGGCAGGTTTGCAGACTAGAAATGCGGGTTGCGGGAATCAAATGCGCGCCAGAACGGCTGCGCTGAATTAGCGGAAAACGATGGTTCATTATCTCGTATCACCTCCACGGCCGCTCCTGCTGAAACGGACCACAAGCCAAAGCTAAAAGTTCACTGCTTAACCCGGCTGGAAGTGGCGACACGATGAGTTCATCGAGCGCTTTTTTTGTATGAGCCGCGCGCCGCGTTTTATACCGAGAAGGGGGCTAAAAAGCAAAACAAAAATGCGCGTGTTGCCAGTACCGTCAGGAAAAATTTCCAGTAGCCTTTTCAACTCAGCGAGAGGTTAGTCAAAAAAAACTGGAAATCGGGTGAAGAAGTGACCTAAAATAGACGTCCAGATGTTAATCCATCCATACTGATTAACACTCAGACTGCCAGTGTCAAAAACCTGCAGGCCTTGGTAGAATTATCTCCTTTGGCTATTCTACACAGCAGCTTGAGCTAACCAAATTCCTCTTAGGTGAAATAAAACATGGCAAAACACCTGTTTACGTCCGAGTCCGTATCAGAAGGACATCCTGATAAAATTGCTGACCAAATCTCCGATGCGGTGCTGGATGCGATCCTGACCCAGGATCCAAAAGCGCGCGTAGCGTGTGAAACCTATGTCAAAACCGGCATGGTTCTGGTTGGCGGTGAGATCACCACCAGCGCATGGGTTGATATCGAAGAGATCACCCGTAACACGGTGCGTGAAATCGGTTATGTCCATTCTGATATGGGCTTTGATGCCAACTCCTGCGCGGTACTGAGTGCAATTGGCAAACAGTCTCCAGACATCAACCAGGGCGTGGACCGTGCCGATCCGCTGGAACAGGGCGCGGGCGACCAGGGTCTGATGTTCGGTTATGCAACCAACGAAACTGACGTGCTGATGCCAGCACCTGTGACCTACGCACACCGTCTGGTGCAGCGTCAGGCTGAAGTACGTAAAAACGGCACCCTGCCGTGGCTGCGCCCGGATGCGAAAAGCCAGGTCACCTTCCAGTACGACGATGGCAAAATCGTCGGTATCGACGCGGTAGTTCTGTCTACCCAGCATTCCGAAGAGATTGACCAGAAATCCCTGCAAGAAGCAGTGATGGAAGAGATCATCAAGCCAGTTCTGCCTGGTGAATGGCTGAGCTCAGCAACCAAATTCTTCATCAACCCAACCGGACGCTTTGTTATCGGCGGCCCAATGGGTGACTGCGGCCTGACCGGTCGTAAAATCATCGTTGATACTTACGGCGGCATGGCACGTCACGGTGGTGGTGCGTTCTCTGGTAAAGATCCATCAAAAGTTGACCGCTCTGCTGCATATGCCGCGCGTTATGTTGCGAAAAACATCGTTGCTGCAGGTCTGGCTGACCGTTGTGAGATTCAGGTGTCCTACGCTATCGGCGTAGCTGAACCAACCTCCATCATGGTTGAAACCTTCGGTACTGAGAAAGTACCTTCAGAACAGCTGACTCTGCTGGTGCGTGAGTTCTTCGACCTGCGTCCATACGGTCTGATCCAGATGCTGGATCTGCTGCACCCTATCTACAAAGAAACTGCTGCATACGGTCACTTTGGTCGTGAACATTTCCCATGGGAAAAAACCGACAAAGCCGCTCTGCTGCGTGAAGCTGCCGGTCTGAAATAATCGACTGACGGCGTTAAACAGGCCAGCCTTTGTGCTGGCTTTTTTTTTGTCGGCTGGTGGCTCAAAGCCGCACCCTATGTAATCGATTCCACCTCTATTTTCATGCTTTTCTTTCAGAACAATCTCTTTGCATGAGCATCTTTTTTCTGCCGTTACATTCCATTTAAGTTAAGTCTGAAATCTCGTCTTCCGCGATGCATATCACTCCGTTTACCTCTATATTTTCAACGCGTTAATATTATTGACGGTTATAAGTTAGTGTAAGCGATTACACCATTGTGATTAATCTCACATATTTTTGCGGGTCACTCACCTACCCTTAATATCAATAAAACTGATAACCCAACTGGAGGGCATAATGCCTGACAATAAAAAACAGGGGCGTACGTCCAACAAGGCGATGACTTTCTTCGTCTGCTTCCTCGCCGCCCTGGCAGGATTACTCTTTGGCCTGGATATCGGCGTGATAGCCGGTGCGCTCCCCTTCATCACCGATGAGTTTCAGATAAGTGCCCACACTCAGGAATGGGTGGTGAGCTCCATGATGTTCGGCGCAGCGGTTGGTGCAGTCGGCAGCGGCTGGCTCTCCTTCAAACTGGGCCGTAAAAAAAGCCTGATGATCGGCGCTATCCTGTTCGTGGCCGGTTCACTGTTCTCGGCAGCGGCGCCAAACGTAGAAGTGCTGCTGGTTTCCCGCGTGCTGCTCGGCCTGGCCGTAGGGGTGGCGTCATATACCGCCCCACTCTACCTGTCTGAAATTGCACCGGAGAAAATCCGCGGCAGTATGATTTCCATGTACCAGTTGATGATCACCATCGGTATTTTGGGCGCGTACCTTTCTGATACCGCATTTAGCTACAGCGGCGCATGGCGCTGGATGCTCGGCGTGATCATCATCCCGGCCATTCTGTTGCTGATTGGCGTTTTCTTCCTGCCGGACAGCCCACGCTGGTTTGCCGCCAAACGCCGCTTCGTTGATGCAGAACGCGTGCTACTGCGCCTGCGTGATACCAGTGCAGAAGCGAAAAACGAGCTGGAAGAGATCCGCGAAAGCCTGAAAGTGAAACAGTCCGGCTGGGCGCTGTTTAAAGAGAACAGCAACTTCCGCCGCGCGGTGTTCCTCGGCGTGCTGCTGCAGGTAATGCAACAGTTCACCGGGATGAATGTCATCATGTATTACGCGCCAAAAATCTTTGAACTGGCGGGTTACACCAATACCACCGAGCAGATGTGGGGTACCGTCATCGTGGGTCTGACCAACGTGCTGGCAACCTTTATCGCCATCGGCCTGGTTGACCGCTGGGGACGCAAACCAACGCTAACACTGGGCTTCCTGGTGATGGCTGTTGGGATGGGTGTGCTCGGCACCATGATGCATGTGGGCATTCACTCATCGTCAGCACAATACTTTGCCGTGGCCATGCTACTGATGTTCATCGTTGGTTTCGCGATGAGTGCAGGTCCACTGATCTGGGTGCTGTGCTCCGAAATTCAGCCGCTGAAAGGGCGTGATTTTGGTATCACTTGCTCAACCGCGACCAACTGGGTGGCAAACATGATTGTCGGCGCAACCTTCCTGACCATGCTCAACAGTCTGGGGAATGCCAACACATTCTGGGTCTACTCTGGTCTGAACCTGTTCTTTATTGTTCTGACTATCTGGCTGGTTCCAGAAACCAAACACGTTTCGCTGGAACATATAGAACGTAACCTGATGAAAGGTCGTCCGCTGCGCGAAATCGGCGCCCACGACTAATCCCCTCACGGGGAGGTGCCCCTTGCACCTCCCCGCTTCGCGTTTTATGCTCTGCCCCTATGAAAGCACCCCGTCTCCCCATTGCCATCCAGCAAGCCGTTATGCGCAGCCTGCGGGAAAAACTCGCCCAGGCGAACCTGAAGCTCGGCCGCAATTATCCTGAACCCAAACTCGTCTACCAGCAGCGTGGAACCGCAGCGGGTACCGCGTGGCTGGAGTCTTACGAGATCCGCCTTAATCCGGTGTTAATGATGGAAAACCAGCAGGCGTTCATCGAGGAAGTGGTTCCGCACGAGTTGGCACACCTTCTGGTATGGAAACACTTTGGCCGCGTCGCACCTCACGGAAAAGAGTGGAAATGGATGATGGAAGCCGTGCTCGGTGTTCCGGCTCGCAGAACCCATCAGTTCGAGCTGGAATCAGTACGACGCAATACCTTTTCTTACCGCTGCCAGTGTCAGCAGCATCAGCTCACCGTTCGCCGTCACAATCGCGTGGTGCGAGGCGAAGCAACCTACCGCTGCGTCAAATGCGGCGAACCGCTGATCGCGGAATAATCAGCTGAACTTTCAGGAACTTTTCTGATCTGACTGATTGCATACAGGAACAACATTCGTTACGTTGCGGGCTCGTTTTGACACGGAGTGTAAGATGTCCCGTAATTTCTCTCTCGCGGTCGCTTTTCTGACGACGGCGCTCTCAGGCCATGCTCTGGCCGACGGTATCAATAGTTTCTCTCAGGCTAAAGCCGCAGGTGTAAAAGTTAACGCGGACGTTCCCGGTGATTTTTATTGTGGCTGTAAGATTAACTGGCAGGGTAAAAAAGGGATCGTTGACCTGGAGTCCTGCGGCTATAAAGTGCGTAAAAACGAGAATCGAGCCAGCCGCATCGAATGGGAACATGTGGTGCCGGCATGGCAGTTTGGCCACCAGCGTCAGTGCTGGCAGGATGGCGGACGTAAAAACTGCGCCAGCGACCCGGTTTATCGCCAGATGGAAAGCGATATGCATAACCTGCAACCCGCCGTGGGTGAAGTGAACGGCGACCGCGGCAACTTTATGTACAGCCAGTGGAACGGTGGCGAAGGCCAGTACGGACAGTGCGGTATGAAGGTTGATTTCAAAGAGAAAGTTGCCGAGCCCCCAGCCCGCGCGCGCGGCAGTATCGCCCGCACCTACTTCTATATGCGTGACCGTTACGACCTCAACCTTTCGCGTCAGCAAACCCAACTGTTCAATGCATGGGATAAGCAATACCCGGTAACGGAGTGGGAATGCCAGCGCGACGAACGTATCGCCAGAGTTCAGGGGAATCATAACCCTTATGTCCAGCGGGCTTGCCAGGCGCAAAAGAGCTAACCTACACTAGCGGCAATTCGCTTACATCGCATGACTAATGGAATTTCTGACTATGCGCATTCCTCGCATTTACCACCCTGAACTGATTACCGCAGGTCGCGAAATCGCCCTGTCTGATGAAGCCGCCAACCACGTTGGCCGTGTGCTGCGCATGGGTGCAGGCCAGGCCATACAGTTATTTGACGGCTCTAATCAGGTTTTCGACGCCGAAATCACGCGAGCGGATAAGAAAAGTGTGCACGTAAATGTGTTACGTGGCGAAGTGGATGACCGTGAATCGCCGCTGCATATTCATTTAGGCCAGGTGATGTCGCGCGGTGAAAAGATGGAATTCACCATCCAGAAATCGATTGAACTGGGTGTAAGCCTCATTACGCCACTTTTTTCTGAGCGCTGTGGCGTTAAACTGGATGCGGAACGTCTGAACAAAAAGATCCAGCAGTGGCAGAAAATCGCCATTGCTGCCTGTGAACAGAGTGGCCGCAACCGTATTCCGGAGATCCGCCCGGCGATGGATCTGGAGGACTGGTGTGCTGAAGAAGAGAACGGGCTGAAGCTCAATCTTCATCCACGCGCCAGCGCCAGTATCAATACGCTGCCGCTACCCGTTGAACGTGTACGCCTGTTGATTGGCCCGGAAGGCGGCCTGTCGGCCGACGAAATTGCGATGACGGCACGTTACCAGTTTACTGATATTCTGTTGGGACCTCGCGTTCTGCGCACTGAGACAACGGCACTCACGGCCATTACCGCGCTACAGGTACGGTTTGGCGATCTGGGTTGAAGCATTAACGGAGAAGCACATGATAAAGCTCGGCATCGTGATGGACCCCATCGCAAACATTAATATCAAGAAAGATTCCAGCTTCGCAATGCTGCTGGAAGCACAGCGTCGCGGCTATGAACTCCACTACATGGAGATGAACGATCTTTATCTGATCAACGGTGAAGCTCGCGCACGCACCCGCATCGTTAACGTCGAGCAGAACTACGACAAATGGTATGAATTCGGCACCGAGCAGGATATCCAGCTTGCCGATCTTAATGTCATCCTGATGCGTAAAGATCCGCCGTTCGACACCGAATACATCTACTGCACCTACATTCTTGAGCGTGCCGAAGAGAAAGGCACCCTGATCGTCAACAAACCGCAGAGCCTGCGCGACTGTAACGAGAAGCTCTACACCGCCTGGTTCTCTGACCTGACGCCGGAAACCCTGGTAACCCGCAGTAAAGCGCAGTTGAAAGAATTCTGGCAAAAGCACGGCGATATCATCATGAAACCGCTGGATGGGATGGGTGGTGCGTCAATCTTCCGCGTGAAAGAAAGCGACCCGAACATTGGTGTGATTGCTGAAACGCTGACCGAACTCGGCACTCGTTACTGCATGGCCCAGAACTACCTTCCTGCCATTAAAGATGGGGATAAACGCGTTCTGGTCGTGGATGGCGAGCCGGTTCCTTACTGCCTGGCACGTATCCCGCAGGGTGGCGAAACCCGTGGCAACCTGGCGGCTGGCGGCCGTGGTGAGCCGCGTCCATTGACCGAAAGCGACTGGGAAATTGCCCGCCGCGTCGGCCCGACGCTTAAAGCCAAAGGTCTGATTTTTGTTGGTCTGGATATCATCGGTGACCGCCTGACTGAAGTGAACGTTACCAGCCCGACCTGCATTCGTGAAATCGAAGCGGAATTCCCGATTTCGATTACCGGAATGCTGATGGACGCGATCGAGAAACGTATCCAGAAATAACTTACTAATACTATTAGTGACAGCCCCACAGTTTGTCCGCATACTGGGCGCTGTCGCTTTTTAAACCAGGAAACAGTACCTCTGACAATGAATTTACAGCATCACTTTCTTATTGCCATGCCTGCTCTCCAGGATCCGATTTTTCGCCGCGCCGTGGTTTATATTTGCGAATACAACGAAGACGGTGCGATGGGTATCATCATCAACAAACCGCTGGAAAACCTCCAGGTTGAGGGGATTCTGGAAAAGCTGAAAATTTCGGCTGAAGCGCGCCTGCCGGAAATCCGGCTTGATAAACCGGTGATGCTGGGCGGACCTCTTGCAGAAGACCGTGGTTTTATCCTGCACACGCCGCCAGAGTTCTCTTCCAGTATTCGAATCTCTGACAATACTGTCATCACAACTTCACGCGACGTGCTTGAAACGCTGGGTACTGCAGAGCAGCCTTCTGAAGTACTGGTGGCGCTGGGCTACTCGTCATGGGAAAAAGGCCAGCTTGAGCAAGAGCTACTCGATAACGCCTGGCTTACGGCACCTGCGGACATGAATATCCTGTTTAAAACCCCTATCGCCGATCGCTGGCGTGAGGCGGCGAAACTGATTGGCATTGATATTCTGACTATGCCTGGCGTAGCGGGGCACGCCTGATGAGCGGAACACTTCTGGCCTTCGATTTTGGTACAAAAAGCATCGGTGTCGCCGTGGGTCAGCGCATCACGGGTACCGCCCGTCCGCTCGCGGCACTGAAGGCCAACGACGGCACGCCTGACTGGAATCTTATTGAGCGTCTGCTCAAAGAGTGGCAGCCGGATGATGTTATCGTTGGACTGCCGCTGAATATGGATGGTACAGAGCAGCCACTGACCGCCAGAGCGCGAAAGTTTGCCAATAAAATCCATGGCCGCTTTGGCGTTTCTGTAAAGCTTCACGACGAGCGTCTTAGCACTGTCGAAGCGCGTGCAGGCCTGTTTGAGCATGGGGGCTTCCGGGCACTCAACAAAGGCAGCGTAGACTCTGCTTCTGCCGTCATCATTCTCGAAAGCTATTTCGAACAGGGCTACTGAGCACAGGGAGCCTGAAGTCTCCCCTGTGCCCGCCTTTCTGCCAGGCTCTGGTCAAAGTTCTGCATCCCCACCTGTTGACCGGTTTGAATGATGCCGGGCAGTTGCCACGTTTTTCCTTCACGGATGAGATTCGCTGCGGCCGCTGTGTTCACCAGCAGTTCATACAGCGCCACGCGCCCGCCCTGTAGATCGGGGAGTAGCTTTTGCGCCAGTACCGCCCGCAGGCTGCCGGCCAGTTGATTACGCACCGGATCTTTCTCCTGAGCTGGGAACGTATCGACCAGCCGTTCAATCGCCTGAGATGCACCGCGCGTATGCAAGGTTGCCAGCACCAGATGCCCGGTTTCCGCCGCCGTCAGCGCCAGACGGATCGTTTCGCTGTCGCGCAGTTCCCCCAGCAGAATAATGTCAGGATCCTCGCGTAACGCGCTGCGTAGCGCCTCGGCGAATGACGGACTGTGCTGGCCAATCTCTCGCTGCTGTATCAGGCAGCGTTCACTCTGGTACATAAACTCCACCGGATCTTCGAGCGTCAGGATATGGCCGTCAGTATTACGGTTGAGAAAATCGACCATCGCCGCCAGCGTGGTGGATTTGCCGCTGCCGGTCGCGCCCGTGACCAGAATCAATCCGTTGTCGTTCGTCAGCAGTTCCGGCACAGCCCGTGGCACCCCCAGCGAAGCGAGTTGCGGACAGCTTCGCGGCAACAGCCGTAGCGTCACAGAGACCCCTTTCATCTGTTTAAAGGCACTGCCGCGCAAACGCTGGCCTCCTGCAATGGTTACGGCAAAATCCACCTGCCCGTTTGCCCACCATGCTCCCTGCTGCTCATCATTCAGCCACCCTTTTAACAATGCCTCGACATCAGGAGGCGGAAACGGTGCCGGTTCAAGACGGCCTAATCTACGCCAGCGAGGTGGCGAATCACTGCACAGGTGTAGATCGGAGACATTATGCTTTACACTAAGGGCCACAATTTCTTCCACATCCATAGACTACTCCTCGGAAAATGAACGACATTGCGCATAACCTGGCACAGGTCCGGGACAAAATCTCAGCTGCAGCAACACGTTGCGGCCGTGCTTCAGAAGAAATTACGTTACTTGCAGTCAGCAAAACTAAGCCTGCGAGCGCCATCGCAGAAGCAATTGATGCTGGCCAGCGGGCGTTTGGTGAAAACTATGTGCAGGAAGGCGTGGATAAAATTCGCTACTTCCAGGAACAGGGGATTACGGATCTGCAATGGCACTTTATTGGCCCACTGCAGTCGAACAAAAGCCGACTGGTCGCGGAACACTTCGACTGGTGTCATACCATTGACCGTCTGCGCATCGCTACCCGTCTGAACGAGCAGCGTCCGGCTGAAATGCCCGCTCTTAATGTGCTGATTCAGGTCAACATCAGTGACGAAAACAGCAAGTCCGGCATTGCCTTGGACGAACTGGATGCACTGGCCGCAGAAGTCGCCGAATTGCCGCATTTAACACTGCGTGGATTGATGGCAATACCGGCGCCCGAGTCAAGTTATGAAAGGCAGTTTGCCGTGGCACAGCAAATGGCTGTAGCATTTGAGGCGCTTAAAACGCGCTATCAAACGGTAGACACGCTTTCTCTGGGCATGTCGGATGATATGGAAGCCGCCATCGCGGCAGGCAGCACTATGGTGCGCATCGGTACGGCAATTTTCGGTGCGCGCGACTACTCAAAATAATAAGGAAACCTGAGGAACGCCATGAAGACGTTGACTTTCCTGCTCTCAACGGTCATTGAGCTGTATACGATGGCGCTTTTGCTGCGCGTCTGGATGCAGTGGGCCCGTGTTGATTTTTACAACCCATTCTCGCAGTTTGTCGTGAAAATCACGCAGCCTGTTGTCGGACCGCTGCGCCGTATTATCCCGGCGATGGGCCCCATCGACAGTGCTTCTGTGCTGGTGGCGTTTATTCTGAGCATTATCAAAGCGATTGTGCTGTTTATGGTCATCACCTTCCAGCCGATTATCTGGATTGCGGCGGTACTGATCCTGATTAAAACCGTCGGTCTGCTGATCTTCTGGGTGCTTCTGGTCATGGCAATCATGAGCTGGGTGAGCCAGGGTCGTAGCCCGGTGGAGTACGCGCTGATGCAACTGGCCGAACCTCTGCTGCGCCCGATCCGTAACCTGCTTCCGTCTATGGGCGGCATCGATTTTTCCCCAATGATCCTGGTTCTGCTGCTCTATGTGATCAACATGGGCATCGCTGAACTATTACAGTCCACGGGCGATATGCTGCTGCCGGGGCTGTGGATGGCGCTATGAGCGCCGTAAGCACCTGCGCTGACGGGCTGGTTTTGCGGCTGTATATTCAGCCAAAAGCCAGCCGTGACTGTATTGTTGGACTGCATGGCGACGAGTTAAAAGTCGCCATCACTGCCCCACCCGTTGACGGTCAGGCGAACGCGCATTTGACCAAATATCTGGCAAAACAGTTTCGCGTGGCGAAAAGCCAGGTCATCATCGAAAAAGGCGAACTTGGGCGGCATAAACAGGTAAAAATCCTCAACCCGCAATCTATCCCGACGGAAGTCGCGGCACTGACAGAACAGGACTAAACCATGCAGAAAGTTGTTCTCGCGACCGGTAATGCCGGTAAAGTACGCGAGCTGGCCTCGCTATTAAATGATTTTGGGCTGGATGTGGTTGCCCAGACCGAACTCGGTGTCGACTCCGCCGAAGAAACAGGCCTGACGTTTATCGAAAACGCGATCCTGAAAGCGCGTCATGCCTCGCAGATAACAGGCCTGCCCGCAATTGCCGATGATTCCGGCCTGGCCGTGGATGTTCTCGGTGGGGCACCGGGGATCTACTCCGCGCGCTATTCTGGCGTAGACGCAACCGATCAGCAGAATCTGGAAAAGCTGCTTGTCGCCCTGAAAGATGTGCCTGCCGAACAGCGTTCCGCGCAGTTCCACTGTGTGCTGGTGTATATGCGTCATGCTGAAGACCCAACACCCATCGTCTGCCACGGTAGCTGGCCGGGTGTGATTACTCGTGAAGCAGCAGGCAACGGCGGCTTTGGTTATGACCCGATTTTCTTTGTTCCGTCTGAGGGTAAAACCGCGGCGGAACTGACCCGTGAAGAGAAAAGCGCGATATCCCACCGTGGACGCGCACTGAAACTGTTACTGGAAGCATTACGTAATGGCTAATTTGCCACCTTTGAGTCTTTATATTCACATCCCGTGGTGCGTGCAGAAATGCCCGTACTGCGATTTCAATTCGCACGCGCTGAAAGGTGAAGTGCCACACGATGACTACGTTGCACATCTGCTGGCCGACCTGGATACCGATGTACCTTACGCGCAGGGACGTGAAGTTAAGACCATTTTTATTGGTGGCGGTACACCGAGCCTGCTGTCAGGTCCGGCGATGCAAACACTGCTGGACGGCGTGCGTGCGCGCCTGAACCTGGCAGCAGATGCTGAAATCACAATGGAAGCCAACCCCGGCACTGTTGAAGCTGACCGTTTTGTCGATTATCAACGTGCAGGCGTGAACCGTATTTCCATCGGCGTGCAGAGCTTTAGCGAGCCGAAGTTAAAACGTCTGGGGCGTATTCACGGCCCGGAAGAGGCGAAGCGTGCGGCAAAGCTGGCTACAGGGCTGGGCCTGCGCAGCTTTAACCTCGATCTGATGCACGGCCTGCCGGACCAGTCGCTGGACGAGGCGCTGGACGATTTGCGCCAGGCGATTGAGCTGAACCCACCGCATCTTTCGTGGTACCAGCTCACTATTGAGCCGAACACGCTGTTTGGTTCCCGCCCTCCGGTACTTCCGGATGACGACGCGCTGTGGGATATCTTCGAGCAGGGCCATCAGCTTCTGACCGCTGCGGGTTACCAGCAGTATGAAACGTCTGCCTATGCAAAGCCGGGCTACCAGTGTCAACACAACCTGAACTACTGGCGTTTTGGTGATTACCTGGGGATTGGCTGCGGCGCTCACGGTAAAGTGACGTTCCCGGACGGGCGTATTCTGCGCACGGCCAAGACTCGCCACCCGCGTGGGTATATGGAAGGTCGCTACCTGGAACGTCAGCATGACGTTGAGGCGGCGGATAAACCTTTTGAGTTCTTTATGAACCGTTTCCGCCTGCTTGAGGCTGCACCGCGTGCAGAGTTTGCGCTGTACACCGGATTGCCGGAGTCGGTGATTCGCCCGCAAATTGACGAGGCGCTGGCGCAAGGGTACCTCACAGAATGCGAGGAGTACTGGCAGATCACCGAGCACGGCAAACTGTTCTTAAACTCTCTTCTTGAGCTGTTCCTTGCTGAAGATCCCTGAAGGCTGATTCAGGATTTTGCATCCCGTTCTGCCAGCTGAGGGAAAGGCTGGCATGTCATTCGATTCTGGAACAGCGAACTCTGGAATGACGAAGAGGCTGTGTTAGAAAAGATCCTTGAGAGACTGCAAACACTTCCCGGCTATCTACCTGAAAGGGAGAGGGAACAAACCATCCCCTCACCCCTTTGGGGTGTACAGTCCGGGGACATGGTAGACAGGTGTTCGGGGACATAGTGAACACTTTTTAACATCCTTTACCCATGGTGATCGACTGTTTCCTCAGGTCGATCACCCCCACTTTCGTGCTGTACCACCACACTTCATAGCA
>NZ_JAAVXA010000017.1:81471-81632 GCF_012241585.1 Pantoea sp. LS15 | reverse complement strand
GTGTTAGGCCTGCCGCCAGCGTTCAATCTGAGCCATGATCAAACTCTTCAATTTAAAAGTTTGATGCTCAATGAATTAAACTTCGTAATGAATTACGTGTTCACTCGTTGAGACTTGGTATTCATTTTTCGTCCGAGGACGTTAAGAATCCATGTCACTTT
>NZ_JAAVXA010000017.1:18414-81438 GCF_012241585.1 Pantoea sp. LS15 | reverse complement strand
AAGAGCAGTGCCGCTTCGTTTTCGCTGCGGCGCGGGGTGTGCATATTACGCTTTCCCGCTACAGAGTCAAGCGTTTATTTTGCTTTTCTCTGCTGACCCGGCGGCGTGTGTGCCGTTGTTCCGTGTCAGTGGAGGCGCATTATAGGGAGTTATTCCTAAGTGACAAGCATAAAATACAAAAAACTTTTCGTTCGCTCACTTTTCAGACTCAACGCTTATTTAACCCGCGAATCGCCCGATAAATGCGCGATTTCCCGCGCAAAACTGGCCACCTGCGACCAGTCGGTATAAACCACTTCTTTACGCGTATCGGTTTCGCCGCCGGTCATCTTCATGATCAGGCGGATCATGAAGCGGTCATACCAGCGATAACGGGGATAACGCAGCGCACCAGCAAAGACGGCACAAAGGTCTGGCTGCCATGGAGAGTTCAGCAAGAACTTGCGCGTGTAGCTGTTGGTCTGCGGCGTACGCTTCTCGGCTTTACGAGCAACCAGATTGACTGAGTAGAACGCGCCAGGCAATTTGTTGAGCACCGCGGTGTGCTTTTTCACGAAGCGATCGAGTGCCGGATGAAAATGACCGTAACGAATTGACGCGCCAATCACCACGCGATCGTAATCCTGCCAGGTAATCTGTCCGACACGATTCAGATTCACCACATCAGAGTAAATTCCCAGCTCTTTTAATTCCGAAGCCAGATACGCAGCAATCTCACGCGTTTGCCCGTCTCGCGTAGAGAAAAGAATAAGTGTTTTCATCAACGGCTCCTTATTCGCGCCAGAACGTTGGGGTGAACAGCACCAGCAGCGTAAAGACCTCAAGACGACCAAACAGCATATTGGCAATGAGGATCCATTTCGCGACCGGGTTCATACTGGCAAAGTTATCCGCCACAACCCCCAGGCCTGGCCCAAGGTTATTTAAGGTTGCTACGACGGACGCAAAAGCAGAGAAATCATCCACCCCCGTCGCGATGATCGCCAGCATACTGACGATAAAGACCAGCGCATACGCCGAGAAGAAACCCCACACCGCTTCGAGGATGCGTTCCGGCAGTGCCCGGTTCCCCAGTTTGATACTGTAGACCGCGTTTGGGTGGACCAGACGCTTCAGCTCACGGTTGCCCTGCTTGAATAGCAGCAGAATACGAATCACCTTCAGGCCACCACCCGTGGAACCCGCACAGCCGCCAATAAAGGCGGAGCATAACAGTAACACCGGCAGAAATAACGGCCAGCGCGCAATACTATCCGTGGTAAACCCGGCGGTCGTCGCCATCGACACCACCTGGAAGAACGCCTGGTTTAACGTGGTCAACGCTGAGTTATAAACATCATGGAACCACAATACCAGGGTACAGATGATAACCAGCGTAAGCTGAACACCAATGAACATGCGGAACTCTGGATCGCGCCAGTACACTTTCAGGCTGCGCCCGCTAAGTAAAGAGAAGTGCAAACCGTAGTTACAGCCGGAAATCAGCAGGAAAATAGCAATGATGGTGTTAATCGTAGGGCTGTCAAAGTAGCCCACGCTGGCATCGTGGGTGGAGAACCCACCGATAGCAATCGTCGCAAAGCTGTGTCCGATAGCATCGAATGCAGGCATCCCGGCAAACCATAGCGCCAGCGCACAGGCCACCGTCAGCAAGACATAAATAAGCCACAGCGTTTTCGCCGTCTCGGCAATACGCGGGCGCATCTTGTTATCTTTCAGCGGCCCGGGCATTTCGGCACGATAGAGCTGCATCCCACCGACGCCCAGAATTGGCAGAATAGCCACCGCCAGGACGATGATCCCCATACCACCGAACCATTGCAGCATCTGGCGATAAAAGAGAATAGCGTGCGGTAACGAATCCAGTCCTACCAGGGTCGTCGCTCCGGTTGTTGTTAAACCAGAGAACGATTCAAAAAATGCGTCCGTGATGCTCAGATTCGGTTGTTCAGAGAAGATAAAGGGCAAAGAACCGACACTTCCCAGTACCGTCCAGAACAGGACGACAATCAAAAATCCTTCGCGTGATTTCAGCTCACCCTTCTGACGACGGTTAGGCCACCACAACAGAGAGCCGATCGCCAGCGCAACAAAGAAAGTCTGGGTAAATGCCCGCCCCGCACCGTCCCGGTAGATAAGCGCCACCAGTCCTGGGAGAATCATCGTCCCGGAAAAGAGTATGACCAGCAGTCCAACGATTCGGGTTATGGCACGAAAATGCATCTCTGCCGCTTCCTTTGGTATTCAAAAAAGTGAGGTGGGGATTATTCTTCAATCGGCAGCAATTGCAACGAACCACGACTAAAATCAGCCAGTTTTGCTGAAAAAGCAGCCAGTTCCGCCTGAGGAAGCGCCACGCGTAATTGCACCATTGCCTGATATTCACTGTGCGCGATAACGCCATTAAACTGCTTCAGCAACGCTTCGATACCGGATAACTGACCGTAATCGCACAGTAAAGTATATTCGGTGAGTGGTGTTTTGCGGGTAGTTATCAGCAAATTCAGTGCCTGCTGAACCCCGCCGCCATACGCTTTAACCAGCCCACCCGTGCCTAACAGGATCCCGCCGTAGTAGCGCACCACCACGGCGGTGATTTCACCCACACCGCTGCCCATCAGCTGCGAAAGCATGGGTTTACCGGCTGTGCCAGCCGGTTCACCGTCATCGGAAAAGCCCAACTGCTGCGAATCGTCCGGAGGCCCCGCGACCCACGCCACACAGTGGTGACGTGCGTCAGGATGCTCCGCCCGAACAGATTCAACAAACGCCTTTGCCGCCTCTACACCATCGGTATGTGCCAGTAGCGTAATAAAGCGGCTTTTCTTGATTTCCTCAACAAAGGTGACCGGTTCAGCCGGTATCAGCCAGCTCTCCATCAGGCCAGCTTCAGATCTCGCGTCATATTCTCGATACCGTTTTCGTGAACGACCACGTTATCTTCAATACGAATGCCACCAAACGGTTTCAGCGCTTCAATTTTTTCCCAGTTGAAGTGTTTGCTGAACTGACCTTCGCGCCATGGCGCTAACAGCGATTCGATAAAGTAGATCCCCGGTTCAATCGTCAGCACCATGCGCGGTTCAAGAATACGGGTGCAGCGCAGGTATGGGTATTTAGACGGTGCCGCCAGGTGCGTGCCGGTATCATCCTGCATAAAGCCTGCAACATCGTGAACCTGCAGACCCAACGGGTGACCGATCCCGTGCGGCATGAATGGCCCGGTCAGATCGTTCTCGACCATCGCCTCTTCGCTCATGTCTTTCACAATCTGATGTTTACGCAGCAGCTTAGCGATACGCTGATGGAACTGAATGTGGTAATCCACGTAACTGGTTCCCGCTTTCATGGTACTGATAAGGGCCAGCTGTTCGTCATTGACGTCTTTGATCAGGTGCGCAAAGTCAGTATCCGCGTTTGCCGCCCAGGTACGAGTCAGGTCAGCCGCATAACCGTTGTACTCCGCCCCCGCATCCAGCAGGAAGCTGCGCATCTCAGACGGCACACGGTGATCGAGTTTGGTGTAGTGCAGTACAGACGCGTGTTCATTCAGCGCGACGATGTTGCTGTACGGCACGTCCGTGTCACGGTGCCCGGTCGCGGTCAGGTAGGCCTGATTGATATCAAACTCGCTCATACCAGACTGGAATGCTTCATGCGCGGCGCGGTGGCCATTCACCGCCGTTTTTTGCGCTTCGCGCATGCAGTAAAGTTCGTAGTCGGTTTTGTACGCACGATAGTAGTGCAGGTAATCCAGCACCCCTTTTGGATTAAGCTTGTCAGCCGGAATATCCAGGCCCAATGCACGCTCCGGGACAGGGCCAATATAGGCGATATTGCCGCGCGCAGCAGGCAGTTGGCTGCCAATACCGTCAGCTTTTGGTAAAGCAATGACGTCCACTTCTTCTGTCCAGAAGCTGGTCGGCAGCGGTTCTACGTTGTGCCAGTAATCGACTGGCAGATAGAACCACAATTTTGGCTTATTCACGCCATCCACCAGCAGCCAGCAATTTGGAACCTGAGTTACTGGTACCCAGGCCTTAAACTGCGGGTTGACCTTAAACGGATATGCATGGTCATCCAGAAAAGTATTCAAAAGCTCGCCAGAGTGGATTAACAGCGCATCCAGCTTAAAGCGGGCCAGTACATCACGGGTACGTTCCTGTAGGGTAACGATATGATTTTTATAAAGCGAAGCCAGTGAGTCCATCATTCTTCCTTTCATTTTTTTGACCTCAAGTCATCGCATCTTAGCACACCTCACTCCGGCTGCGTGATTTACACCGACCGTGATCAATGCAGCAATTTCTTAATGAGTAATTTGCATTTTATTAACATAAATTCCACACTCCGATTCATCTGGTATGACCAGATCCAATTGCTGGATTCAGGAGACTGACATGCTCTACAAAGGCGACACCCTGTACCTCAACTGGCTGGAAGATGGCATTGCCGAACTGGTGTTCGATGCCCCCGGCTCAGTGAATAAGCTTGATACCGCGACGGTGGCCAGTCTTGGCCAGGCGCTGGATGTACTTGAAAAACAACCTGAATTAAAAGGGCTGCTGCTGCGCTCGAACAAAGCGGCCTTTATTGTCGGTGCCGATATCACCGAATTCCTCTCGCTGTTCCTGGTGCCTGAAGAACAACTGAGCCAGTGGCTGCACTTTGCTAACAGCGTCTTTAATCGTCTGGAAGACCTGCCTGTTCCGACCATTTCTGCCGTTAATGGCTACGCGCTGGGCGGTGGTTGCGAATGCGTGTTAGCCACTGATTACCGTCTGGCGACGCCGGACCTGCGCATCGGCCTGCCGGAAACCAAGCTGGGTATCATGCCAGGCTTTGGTGGTTCAGTGCGTATGCCGCGCATGCTGGGTGCCGACAGTGCACTTGAGATCATTGCCGCGGGTAAAGATGTCGGTGCAGAACAGGCACAGAAAATCGGTCTGGTCGACGGCGTCGTTAAACCAGAGAAGCTTGTTGAAGGTGCTGTCGCTATTTTGCGTCAGGCGATTAATGGCGATCTCGACTGGAAAGCCAAACGCCAGCCGAAGCTCGAGCCGTTAAAACTGAGCAAAATTGAAGCCGCCATGAGCTTCACCATTGCCAAAGGTATGGTGATGCAGACGGCGGGTAAACACTACCCTGCCCCCATCACCGCGGTTAAGACCATTGAAGCTGCGGCCCGCTTTGGCCGCGATGAAGCCCTGAAACTGGAAAATCAGAGTTTTGTCCCGCTGGCGCACACTAATGAAGCTCGCGCGCTGGTTGGCATCTTCCTCAACGATCAGTTCGTGAAAGGTAAAGCCAAACAGCTGACCAAAAATGTTGAGACACCGAAACATGCAGCGGTACTCGGCGCTGGCATTATGGGTGGCGGCATCGCTTATCAGTCAGCCTGGAAAGGCGTGCCGGTGGTGATGAAGGACATCAGCGAGAAATCCCTGACGCTGGGCATGACCGAAGCGGCCAAGCTGCTGAATAAACAGCTGGAACGCGGCAAAATTGACGGACTGAAGCTCGCAGGCGTGATCTCCACCATTCAGCCTGTGCTGGAATATACCGGCTTCGACCGTGTTGACGTGGTAGTCGAAGCCGTCGTTGAGAACCCGAAAGTTAAAAAAGCAGTGCTCGCGGAAACCGAAGAAAAGGTTCGTCCGGATACCGTACTGGCCTCTAACACCTCCACCATTCCGATTAGCGAACTGGCGAGCGTGCTGAAGCGTCCGGAAAACTTCTGCGGGATGCACTTTTTCAACCCGGTTCACCGGATGCCGCTGGTCGAAGTGATCCGTGGGGAAAAAACGTCTGACGACACCATCGCTAAAGTGGTGGCATGGGCGAGCAAGATGGGCAAAACGCCGATCGTGGTTAACGACTGCCCGGGCTTCTTCGTCAACCGCGTACTGTTCCCTTATTTCGCCGGTTTCAGCCAGCTGCTGCGCGACGGTGCAGACTTCCGCAAAATCGACAAGGTGATGGAAAAACAGTTCGGCTGGCCGATGGGCCCGGCGTATCTGTTGGATGTCGTCGGTATTGATACCGCGCATCACGCCCAGGCGGTGATGGCGGCAGGCTTCCCGCAACGCATGCAGAAAGATTATCGCGATGCTATTGACGCTCTGTTCGATGCTAACCGCTTCGGTCAGAAAAACGGTCTGGGCTTCTGGCGCTATAAAGAAGACAGCAAAGGCAAACCAAAGAAAGAAGAAGACGCCGCAGCGGACAGCCTGCTGGCTGAAGTTAGTCAGCCAAAACGTGACTTCACCGACGACGAGATCATCGCCCGCATGATGATACCGATGATCAACGAAGTGGTGCGTTGCCTGGAAGAAGGCATTATCGCCAGCCCGGCAGAAGCAGACATGGCGCTGGTGTACGGACTGGGCTTCCCTCCGTTCCACGGCGGCGCGTTCCGCTGGCTGGATACGCTAGGCAGCGCCCGCTATCTCGATATGGCCCAGCAGTATCAGCACCTCGGTCCATTGTATGAAGTGCCGGAAGGTCTGCGTAACAAAGCGCGCCATAACGAACCCTACTATCCAGCAGTTGAGCCAGCCCGTCCGGTTGGCGAGCTGAAAACGGCTTAAGGAGTCACAATGGAAAAGGTTGTCATTGTTGATGCGATTCGCACCCCGATGGGCCGTTCAAAAGGCGGCGCGTTCCGTAACGTGCGTGCGGAAGACCTCTCCGCGCACCTGATGCGTAGCCTGCTGGCGCGTAACCCGACGCTGGACCCAACCGCGCTCGACGATATCTACTGGGGCTGCGTACAGCAGACCCTGGAGCAAGGCTTTAACATCGCTCGTAACGCCTCGCTGCTGGCGGAGATCCCACATTCGGTTCCGGCGGTCACCGTCAACCGTCTTTGTGGTTCGTCAATGCAGGCGTTACATGATGCAGCACGTATGATCATGACCGGCGATGCTCAGGCCTGCCTGGTCGGCGGCGTGGAGCACATGGGCCACGTACCGATGAGCCATGGGGTCGATTTCCACCCAGGTATGAGTCGCAACGTGGCAAAAGCGGCAGGGATGATGGGTCTGACCGCTGAGATGCTTTCCCGCCTGCACGGTATCAGCCGTGAAATGCAGGATGCTTTTGCCGCACGCTCTCACGCTCGCGCCTGGGCTGCGACGCAATCCGGTGCGTTTAAGAATGAGATAATCCCAACCGGTGGTCATGATGCAGACGGCGTTCTGAAGCAATTCAGCTACGACGAAGTGATCCGCCCGGAAACCACGGTCGAAGCCCTTTCCACGCTGCGTCCGGCATTTGATCCAGTCACTGGTACAGTAACGGCAGGTACTTCGTCCGCGCTGTCCGATGGGGCTGCTGCAATGCTGGTGATGAGCGAAAGCCGTGCACGCGAGTTAGGTTTAACCCCTCGCGCTCGGGTACGTTCAATGGCGGTCGTGGGTTGCGATCCTTCCATCATGGGTTACGGTCCGGTTCCGGCTTCGAAGCTGGCGCTGAAAAAAGCAGGATTAACCGCCAGTGATATCGACCTGTTTGAGATGAACGAAGCCTTCGCCGCGCAGATCCTGCCATGCATTAAAGATCTGGGGCTCATGGATCAGATCGACGAGAAAATTAACCTCAACGGCGGTGCGATCGCCCTCGGTCATCCGCTGGGCTGCTCCGGAGCGCGCATCAGCACCACGCTGATTAACCTGATGGAGCGCAAAGATGCCCAGTTTGGCCTGGCAACGATGTGTATCGGGCTGGGTCAGGGTATCGCGACGGTATTTGAGAGAGTGTAATAAAAAACCGGGTCGCATATGCGACCCGGCAGAAGTTTAGTTGCCGTTCTTCCCGCCTGTCAGGGGCGGGTTTTTTATTTAGATGAAGGCAAAAGCATCGCCAAAGAGACGGTCTTCACGCGCACCACGTTCGTTACAGAACAAGTCACGGGCAATTTTCGCCATCTCAAAACGACCAGCAATATAGATATCGTGCCCTGCCAGCGTACCATGATCCTGCAGTACCGCCGTCAGTACCGTACCACTGCGTCCACGCCAGCCTTCTTCCGGCTGCTCAACCACCGGCTCAATGCGCAGGTTAGGATGGGTTACGCTTAGCGCTTCCAGTTCAGACAGGTCATAGAGATGTTTCTCTTCACGGCCACCCCAGTAAATGGTGATATCACGGTCCGGGTTACGCGCCAATGCGGTCAACAGAATAGAGCGCACATAAGAGAAGCCCGTCCCGCCCGCGATCAGGATCAGCGGACGGTCTTCGTCATCGCGTAGCCAGGCATCACCATGAGGAATGTCGACCACAATCTCACGCTCTTTAAGAATGCGGTCCATAACGGCCATCGCATACAGGTTAAGCTCTGACGCACCGATATGAAGCTCAATAAATTCCTGCTCCGCTGGCGTTGAGGCCATAGAGAAAGGACGCTTATCACGCTCATCCATCACTACCATTAAGTACTGACCAGCGCGGAAAGAGAATGCCGCTTCTGGCACTAAACGGACGCGATATACAGTATCGGTGATAGCATCTACCGAGGTCACTTTACAGCTTAAGGTTGTCATTCGCTCTCTCTGTCGGGAAGTCTATAGGGCTTAACGGTCAAGCTCAGGGTTTACCGTTATTCATTATGGCCAGTTCGTCCCAGATCGCGTCAATTCGCGCGGTCACAGCAGGATCTTTTTTGATCGGGCGACCCCATTCACGATCGGTTTCGCCAGGCCATTTATTGGTGGCATCCAGTCCCATTTTTGAGCCAAGACCGGAAACCGGCGAGGCAAAATCCAGATAATCTATCGGCGTGTTTTCGACTAACACCGTATCGCGCGCAGGATCCATGCGCGTGGTAATAGCCCAGATAACATCATTCCAGTCACGGGCGTTTACATCATCATCGCAGACAATAACAAACTTGGTATACATAAACTGGCGCAGGAAAGACCATACGCCCATCATCACGCGTTTCGCGTGACCTGCATATTGTTTCTTCATCGTGACCACGGCCAGGCGATACGAACAACCTTCTGGCGGCAGATAGAAATCAACAATTTCCGGGAACTGCTTTTGCAGGATCGGCACAAACACTTCATTCAGCGCCACTCCCAGTACCGCAGGTTCGTCCGGTGGACGTCCGGTATAGGTGGAGTGATAGATCGCATCTTCACGCTGTGTAATGTGCGTAACGGTAAACACCGGGAAGTTATCCACTTCGTTGTAATAGCCGGTGTGGTCGCCGTAAGGGCCTTCTGGCGCCATTTCGCCCTGCTCAATGTAACCTTCCAGCACAATTTCCGCACTGGCGGGCACTTCGAGATCGTTAGAAATGCACTTCACAACTTCAGTTTTGGTTCCGCGTAACAGGCCTGCAAACGCGTATTCAGAGAGTGTATCTGGCACGGGAGTCACCGCACCCAGAATGGTGGCCGGATCGGCACCTAACGCGACAGAAACAGGGAAACGTTCGCCCGGATGCTCAGCACACCACTCCTGGAAATCCAGCGCGCCGCCGCGATGTGACAGCCAGCGCATGATGAGTTTATTCTTGCCAATCAATTGCTGACGGTAAATTCCGAGATTTTGCCGCTCTTTGTAAGGGCCACGCGTAACGGTCAGCCCCCAGGTGATCAGCGGAGCGGCATCTTCAGGCCAGCACTGCATGATCGGGATTTTGGTCAGATCAACCGCATCGCCTTCCAGCACTTTCTGCTGGCACGGTGCACCGCGCAGGCGTTTAGTTGGCATGTTCAATACTTGTTTAAACTGTGGCAGTTTGTCGAACAGATCGCGGAAGCCTTTCGGCGGCTCCGGCTCTTTCAGGAACGCCAGCAGTTTACCCACTTCACGCAACGCCGTGACGTCTTCCTGCCCCATCCCCAATGCAACACGACGTGGAGTACCAAACAGGTTGCACAGCACCGGCATGGAGTACCCTTTCGGATTTTCAAACAGTAATGCGGGGCCACCGGCACGCAGGGTGCGGTCAGCAATTTCTGTCATTTCCAGATAAGGATCAACAGGAAGTGTAATGCGTTTGAGTTCACCCTGCTTTTCCAGCAGCGTCAGGAAGTCGCGGAGATCGTGGTATTTCATGCAGTTAGTCATGGCCTCTCTGTAAGCGCTTCATTATACGGCGTAAGCCTGCTTGATGCTGTAATTTTGTTAAATTAGCGTGAACTTATGCGTTCTGTTCCATTTTCCCCCATTATAATCAACTTAGCGATCCCGCCAGGGTTTTGATATGCTTGCGCCCCGAACTAAGGGAAAGAGTGATTATGCAGGCCTGGTATTTACTTTATTGCAAACGCGGGCAACTTCAGCGCGCGCAGGAACATCTTGAACGTCAGTCTGTAAATTGCCTGACACCCGTGATCACGCTTGAAAAAATGCAGCGCGGGAAGCGCACAACCGTCAGTGAACCCTTATTCCCGAACTATCTTTTCGTGGAGTTCGACCCGGAAGTGATCCACACCACGACCATTAGCGCAACACGCGGTGTCAGCCACTTTGTACGCTTTGGTACCAGCCCGGCAATGGTTCCGTCAACGGTGATCCATCAACTTTCGGTTTATCAACAACCCGAAGGTATCACCGACCCGGAAACCCCTTACTCTGGGGACTGTGTCGTCATCACGGAAGGTGCTTTCGAAGGGTTGCAGGCGATTTTCGCTGAACCGGACGGCGAAGCACGCTCCATGCTGTTGCTCAACCTGCTGAACAAACAAGTTCTGCAAAGCGTTAAAAACACCGACTTCCGCAAAGTTTAAAAATCTATCCCAAACAGGTGACGCACGTTGTCATCCGTCTGCGCGGAAAGCCAGTGGGGATCTTCTCCGCGCCATTTCGCTACGCTCTCAACGATGTGCCCAAGATGTGCAGGTTCATTTCGCCGCGATGCCGGTTTGGGTTTCATGTCTCTCGGCAGCAGATAAGGCGCATCCGTTTCCAGGAGCAACCGCTCAGCCGGGATCACCGGTAACAACTCGCGAAGCTCAAGCCCGCGGCGCTCATCACAAACCCAGCCAGTGATCCCCAGAAAGAGACCGCGTTCCAGGCAATCCAGCGCCTCTTGTCGCGAACCGGTAAAGCAGTGCAACACCGCGCCGGGTAATTTATCCAGCCACGGGTTCAGAAGGGAAAGGAAACGCTCATGAGCATCGCGGCAGTGCATAAACACCGGCATTTCAAGCTCAGCAGCCAGCGCAAGCTGGGCCGTGAACGCTTTTTCCTGCTCTGCCGGTGTGGAAAAGTTACGGTTGAAATCGAGACCGCATTCGCCGATTGCCACAACTTCTGGCATCTTTGCCAGCCTGTACAGGGTGTCGCCACTTTCCGCGGTCCACTGGCTGCTGTCATGAGGATGCACACCAGCGGTAGACCAGCAGCGATCGTAGCGTTGTGCCAGCTGCTTCGCCTGCTCGCTTTCATGCAGGTTGGTCCCTGTCAGCAACAGCCCTTGCACTCCGGCAGCAAAAGCACGTGCAACAACCTCATCACGATCTTTCGCAAACTGCGAGCTGGTCAGATTGAGTCCAATATCAAACATGCGAATCCCCATATAACAACCGCCCTGGCGGGCGGTTGGTTTTACTCTTCAGTGGTCTTGTCGGACGTATCATCTTCCTCATCCGACCGACGTCCTTTACCCACGTAGAAACGTGAGAAGAATACCCCGACCTCAAACAGGCAATACATCGGTATGGCCAGCAGCGTTTGCGAGAACACATCTGGCGGGGTCAGTAGCATACCGACCACGAAGGCCCCCACCAGAATATATGGACGCTTCTTACGCAGCTCATCAGGGGTAGTTACCCCTACCCAGCAAAGCAACACAATGGCCACAGGCACTTCGAAAGCCACGCCAAAAGCCATAAACAGTGCCATAACAAAACTGAGGTAGCTGGCAATATCTGTCGACACCTGAACCCCTTCCGGCGCGGTATGCGTCAGGAAGCCAAAGGCCAGCGGGAAGACAATGAAATAGGCAAACGCCATGCCGATATAGAACAGCAGCGAGCTGGATACCAGCAGTGGGATCACCAGCTTGCGTTCGTGTTTGTACAGTGCCGGCGCCACAAACGCCCACACCTGGTAAAGAATGATCGGCGCAGACGCAATCAACGATACCCAGAAAGTAAGCTTAATTGGGGTGAAAAACGGTGAGGCAACATCTGTTGCAATCATCGTTGCCCCCAGCGGCATCTGCTTGATCAACGGCGCAGAGACTACCTGATAGATATCGTTGGCAAAGTAGACCAGGCACAAGAATATGAGGAAAACTGCAATAATGCAGTTTAACAGACGCTTACGCAGCTCTATAAGGTGCGTAATAAGCGGTTGAGTATCATCTACTGCCATGTTTACGCTTTATCACTCGACGAAGGGGATGATTCGGAAACAGGCGCGACGGGCTTAACTTCAGCCGCTTTTACCGCTGGCTCTTCCGGCTGCGCCTGTTTTTTCGGTTCAGGTTCCTGCGGCGTTTGTTCAGGTGCTACAGCCTGATGCTCCGCGCTCGCTGGCGTAACGCCCTCTCGCTGCGCTTCGCTGTTTTTCACCACCGGGTTATGGATGGTGTTCGCTTCATCGCTCGCTTTTTCAGGATCGTTGACGTTATAAGAGCGCTTCATAGATTCCGCCGCTTCGCGCAGTTCATCCATTGAGGCTTTCAGTTCCGGCGTCAGGTTATCCATGCTCGCCTTCTCTACCTTTTTCAGGCTTTCCTGAAACTCCTGCAACTTAAGTTCCTGTGCCAGCTCATTCTGAACGGTCGATGCCAGCGATCTTAGCGCACGAACCCAGCCCGCAACAGTTTTCACCGCCACCGGCAGACGCTGTGGTCCCAAAACGATCAGGCCAATCACAAAGACCAGCAGCAACTCACTAAAACCAATGTCGAACACGACTTACACCTGCTCTTTATCGTGGCGTTTAGCGTCTTCCTTTTTGGTTTCGTCTTGCTTGTCGGAGATGGATTTAGCAGTAAAGTCAGCGTCCTGGCTGGTTTTATCCTGCTTGCTCTCATCATCGCTCATCGCTTTCTTGAAGCCTTTGATAGACGCGCCCAGATCGGAACCGATAGAACCGAGCTTTTTGGTGCCAAACAGCAGCACGACGATGACGGCAATAATGACTAATTGCCAGATACTGATACCACCCATACATGTTCCTCAGGGATAGATGATTAATTAGTCAGGTCGCATTATACGTATGCAACCCGTCGATAGCGACGCAAAATCAGCGCGTCTTTCTCCAGCCGGCGAGCCAGACAACCAACCCGCCAGCCATCAACCATGCGGGCATCATCTGCCAGTCAGGGCGGTTGATCAGAAGCAGCGTACCACTCAGCAGCAGCGTTGCCCCAATCCCAAAAAGATAGCGTGACTGACCCTGCCGAACACGGCTGGACTGAAGTTCGCGGGCGATTTTATCCATGCTGTGCTGAAGATTTTTGCTCTGACGCAAACTGTCGTAAACCAGTTCAGGAATTTCAGGCATTTTCTCGATCCAGAACGGGCCTTTCTCTTTCAGCGAACGTACCAGCGCCGGAATGCCAACTTGATCTTTAATCCAGGATTCAAGGAAAGGTTTCGCAGTCTTCCACAAGTCTAACTGAGGATAGAGCTGTCGGCCTACACCTTCAACGTAAAGTAATGTTTTCTGAAGTAAAACTAACTGCGGCTGTACTTCCATGTTAAAGCGGCGAGCCGTGTTAAACAGGTTTAAAAGCACGTGTCCAAAGGAGATTTCCGCCAGTGGCTTCTCAAAAATCGGTTCGCAGACGGTTCGAATGGCAAACTCAAACTCTTCGACGTTGGTATCCGGTGGCACCCATCCGGAATCGACGTGCAACTCGGCCACCTTACGGTAGTCGCGGTTGAAGAATGCGATGAAGTTCTCAGCAAGATAGCGTTTATCTTCTTTGTTCAGCGACCCCACAATCCCACAGTCGATACCGATATACTTCGGATTCTCAGGATGTTCGTAGCTCACGAAGATATTGCCCGGGTGCATGTCCGCATGGAAGAAACTGTCGCGGAATACCTGGGTAAAGAAGACCTGTACGCCACGCTCGGCCAGCAACTTCATGTTCGTTCCCTGTTTCTCCAGGGCCACCACATCCGAGACGGGGATACCGTAAATACGCTCCATCACCATCATATTCTGGCTGCAGTAGTCAGAATAGACTTCGGGTACATAGAGCATCGGGCTGTTTTCAAAGTTGCGGCGCAGCTGAATGGCGTTTGCCGATTCGCGCAGCAGATTAAGCTCATCAATCAACGTTTTTTCATATTCCCGCACCACTTCCATCGGGCGCAGACGACGTCCATCGGGCAGCAAACGGGGCACCCAACGGGCCAACCGGTAAATCAGCTTCATGTCCGCTTTGATGATCGGCAGGATGTCCGGGCGAATAACCTTAATGACAACTTCTTTGCCGTTTTCTTTCAGACGCGCGGTGTGGACTTGTGCGATAGAGGCCGACGCCAGAGGCTGGATGTCGAAATCGTCAAACCAGGTTTCGACGGGTATGTTGCCCATCGCCTCTTCGATCTGCTTTTTCGCGCGTGCGCCGTCAAACGGTGCGACGCGATCCTGCAGCATCGCGAGCTCATCCGCAATCAGAGGCGGGAAGAGATCGCGGCGGGTCGAGAGCATCTGGCCGAATTTAATCCAGACCGGACCGAGTTCCTGCAACGCCAGACGCAGACGTTCACCCAGCGGCTGACCTTTATGGCGATTAGGCATCCAGAACAACATCCGCCGCCAGATACGAAGCGGCAGCGTGATACGCATTTTGGGGATAAGCTCGTCGAGCCCGTAGCTCAAAAAGATGCGAATAATGAAATAGAGGCGCCGAATTTCACCAGGCGTCATTTGCCCTCCAGTTTTTCCAGCCGTTTGGTTAACGCATCAACCGCACGTTCAACAGCAGCGGTCTCTTCCGCAAACCACGCAACTTCCAGTGGTCCAGGGGCCATACGCCACTCTTCCGTCAGTACTTCCGCTGCATAGCGTTGTTGGCGTTGCAGGTTTTTGCGCAAAAATGCCGCCCCACCATGAAGAGCTTTACCGAACCCTTCGGCGGCAATGTCACCAACAAAAGGCGCAAGCAACTCTGCGGGGTCGAACTCGGCAAGGTCACTGAGCGCAACGAAATTCTGTACAACCTGAATGTCGCCTTCCACTTCCAGCTCACCGCTGCGGATCAGTGCAGTTAACTGCTGGCGGTCGCGTAGTTTTGGCAGCACGCTCATGTGCGTGATAACAGAGCAGTCGGCTTCACCCTCCCACTCACCCAGAACGTCAAGCTGGCGTTCGCTGAAAATCAGCACCAGCGGCGTCGAGAACTCTTTTAAAACAATGCGTAATACCTTCCCGTTAAGCCGCTGACGTGCAGCTTTCAGCGCCGGAGCGCGATACAGAAAGGCATTCAGTACATTCTCGATGCCAGCAGTGACCAGGGGTTTAAAGGGCACAAGACACCTCCACTCAGAATTTGTAACCGCGATGCAGCGCGACGACACCCGCCGTCAGGTTGAAATATTCAACGTTCTCAAATTCCGCATCCTGCATCATGGCTTTTAATGTGTCCTGATCCGGGTGCATGCGAATAGATTCAGCCAGATAACGATAGCTTTCCGCGTCGTTTGCCACCAGCTCACCAATGCGAGGGAGCACATGGAATGAATAAGCGTCGTAAGCTTTGCTCAGTGGTTCAATAATCGGTTTCGAGAACTCGAGCACCAGCAGGCGTCCACCCGGCTTCAGCACGCGGTACATAGAGCGCAGCGCTTTCTCTTTATCAGTGACGTTACGCAGACCGAAGGAGATGGTAATGCAGTCAAAAGTGTTGTCCGGGAATGGCAACGCTTCGGCGTTCGCCTGCACATATTCCACATTCCCCACCACGCCGATGTTACGCAGCTTTTCGCGTCCCATTTTCAGCATTGAATCATTAATATCTGCCAGAACGACACGGCCGGTTTCGCCCACCAGACGAGAGAACTTCGCAGTTAAATCGCCCGTACCACCAGCTAAATCAAGCACCGTTTGTCCACGACGCACACCGCTGCAGTCGATGGTGAAGCGCTTCCACAAGCGATGAATACCGAATGACATCAAGTCATTCATCACATCGTACTTCGCCGCCACAGAGTGAAATACGTGGGCCACCATGTCAGCTTTCTGCGCTTTGGCAACAGTCTGAAAACCAAAGTGCGTCGTGTCTTGTGAATCGTCAACCATCTCAGAGCCTGCTTATCAGTAAAATGTTTGTGAAGTGTACCAGATTGGACGCGTTTGCCCTACGATTCAACCACCGCGAAACAAACGGGTTGGCTGCTCATCTGGCGATAATTCCGCTGCTAAATCGTTGTCTTCACTGTTTGTCTTTTGTTCAGCACTGCCTTCACGCAGGCGGAACTCCTCGTCCTGCGACGTGGCCTGTTCAACCAGTTCCGGATTAATCTCGCGTTTTACTTCGACGCCCAGACTACGGAATGCCTCAGCTTGTGCCAGTAAGTTGCCACGTCCGGAGGAGAGTTTTTTCATTGCCTGACGGTAGTTATCCTGCGCGCGGTCGAGGCTTTGTCCAACCGAGGACATATCGTCCACGAACAGACGCATTTTGTCGTACAGCTTGCTGGCTCGATCGGCAATCTGTTGCGCATTGCGGCTCTGGTGTTCATAGCGCCACAGGTTCGCAATGGTTCGCAAGGCCACCAGCAACGTGGTGGGGCTGACCAGCATAATGTTATTTTTCAGCGCTTCGGTGATCAGTTCAGGCTGCCTGTCGAGTGCCAGCAGGAAGGCCGGTTCAACCGGAATAAACATCAGCACGTAATCCAGTGAGCGAAGGCCCGGCAGTTGCTGGTAGTCTTTTCGGCCCAGCAGACGGATATGGTTACGCACGGAAGCAATATGCTCCTGCAGCGCCGACTCTCGGGTGTAGTCATCTTCCGCATTAAAGTAGCGCTCATACGCCACCAGCGTCATTTTGGCGTCGATAACAACGTCTTTACCCTGCGGCAGACGCACAATCACATCTGGCTGCATGCGCGAACGGGCATCATTTTCGATGCTAACCTGTGTTTCATACTCATAACCTTCACGCAGGCCAGAGGCCTCAAGCACGCGGGTCAGAACTACTTCCCCCCAGTTTCCCTGGGTTTTATTATCCCCTTTAAGCGCACGAGTCAGGTTGACCGCCTCCTGCGCCATCTGTGCATTTAGTTGCTGAAGATTGCGGATCTCATGGGCCAGCGTGTGCCGCTCTCGAGCCTCCTGACCAAAACTGTCCTGCACCTGACGACGAAAACCGTCCAGCTGTTCACGCAGGGGCGTCAGCAGGCTGTTCAGGCTCTGGCGATTCTGTTCATCAACGCGGCGGTTGCTGTGCTCGAAAATGCGGTTGGCGAGGTTTTCAAACTGTTCGCTGAGGCGTTGCTCGCTGTTAATCATCTGGCGGATTTTGTCTTCCGCATGCAGCTGGGTGGATTCAAGACGGGTGGTCACTTCGCGGAGATCAGCCTCCAGCGAGGTGTTGATATCCCGCAGGTTGCGTAGTTCGTTGTTGAGCAACTCGCACTCATCGCGCCAGTGCTCGCTCAGAGCAAGCTGCTGTTTTGCCGCGCTTAAATCGGCGACCATCTCTTCTCGCTCGGCCAGTTGGTCGGCCTTCTGCTGTGCATGCTGGTAGCTGGAAATAAGCCAGCCAATCCCTAAGCCCACCAGCGCAATCACCGCGTAAATCAGGATCGAGATATCCACAATGCCCCCTGCATCAACGTATTACCTGCACAAAATAGAATTGTGCTGTATAAACGTCCAGTTTGAAAGGGTTTTCCTGCGAGGCGCTACGCAAAAAATAAAGGCCGAACGTGTCGGCCTTTTATTGCATGCAGAAGAGAGGACTAGATCAGGCGACGCGCCGCTTCAACCACGATTTTCACAGCATGACTTTCAGTCTGCTTCATGGTTTCGGCATTCGGGATCTCCTGCTGCGTACGGTTGACGATAACGCCCGCCACCATACCGGCACGCAGACCCTGGCTTGCGCACATGGTCAGCAGCGTCGCAGATTCCATTTCGTAGTTCATTACGCCCATAGACTGCCACTCTTCCATAGAGCCTTTGAAACGGCTCACCACGCGACCAGAGAAGGTGTCATAGCGCTCCTGGCCTGGGTAGAAGGTATCGGAAGAGGCAGTTACACCCACGTGCGTGGTTGCGCCCACAGATTTCGCCGCTTCAACCAGCGCAGTGGTACATTCGAAGTCTGCCACTGCCGGGAATTCCATTGGCGCGAAGTGCAGGCTTGCCCCGTCCAGACGAACGGATGCGGTGGTGACCAGCACGTCACCGACATTGATATGCGGCTGAATAGCGCCAGTAGTACCGATACGCAGGAAAGTACGAATGCCCAGTTGCGCCAGTTCTTCAACAGCAATAGAGGTCGACGGACCACCGATACCGGTTGAGCACACGATCACGGCTTTGCCATCCAGCTCTGCACGCCAGGTGGTGAATTCACGATGGGCTGCCAGCTTAACCGGCTTATCCATCAGCGCGGCGATCTTTTCCACACGCTCAGGATCACCCGGGACGATAGCGAGCGTAGCCCCTTGTAAATCGTTTTTGGTGAGGCCGAGATGAAAAACATCAGACTTAGACATAGGTGACTCCTCTGTGGGTCGGTTAGTCAGAAGAAGTAAAATGGTACTTTACAGAAGCAATACGCATAATTTCGTGATGAACTTCACCATGAATGAAAATGATTGCAGTAAATTTCCATAAAAAGGCGATTTACATCACATTAACAAGTTATATCGTGGTGTGCTGCACAAAAGATAGACCGTTTAAGGCACTGTGGGTTGTTAACCTGGTGTCTATATTTACCTTTGCGCTAACTCATTGGTACGGAGAATGCCATGACTGAAAAAATCGGTTTTGCACCTGCTGCAGCCCCGCATGCTTCAACCATCGTTTCAACGCCCGAAGAGGCCATAACGGCGGGTGAGACCTCCATCCCCTCGCAGGGGGATAATATGCCGGCTTACCACGCTCGGCCAAAATCAGTAGAGGGTCCTCTGCCCATCGTCATTGTGGTTCAGGAAATTTTTGGTGTTCACGAACATATCCGCGACCTCTGTCGCCGACTGGCGCTGGAAGGGTATCTGGCCGTTGCACCAGAACTCTACTTCCGTCAGGGCGATCCGAACGACTATAACGATAGTCCAACATTGCTTAGCAATCTGGTCAGCAAAGTCCCTGACGCGCAGGTCATGGCCGATCTCGACCACGTTGCCAGTTGGGCAGCACGTAACGGCGGTGATGCACATCGTCTGATGGTGACGGGTTTCTGCTGGGGAGGGCGTATCAGTTGGCTGTATGCCGCTCATAATCCGCAGCTTAAAGCCGCAGTGGCCTGGTATGGAAAACTGGTGGGCGCAAAAACGCTAAATTCGCCGAAATATCCGGTAGATATCGCCACTGAGCTAAATGCCCCAGTATTAGGGCTCTATGGCGGCCAGGACACCGGTATTTCGCTTGAATCAGTAGAGACAATGCGTCACGCACTCCGTGCGGCAAATGCGAAGGCAGAGATTGTAGTGTACCCGGATGCCGGGCATGCATTTAATGCCGATTATCGTCCGAGTTATCACGAGGAATCTGCAAAAGACGGATGGCAGAGAATGCTGGCGTGGTTCAACCAGCACGGTGGTAAAAAAGGATAAAAGCAAAAAGCCCGGTAGCGGCGACGCTTTACCGGGCCTACGATTTATCACGCCTGACGCAAATTCTGCGCCGCCTGCACCATGTTCGCCAGTGCTGCGCGGGTTTCCGGCCAGCCGCGGGTTTTCAGGCCGCAGTCCGGGTTCACCCACAGACGCTCTGCCGGGATACGCTGCGCGGCTTTCTGCAACAGCGCCTCAATCCACTCCACGCTCGGTACGTTAGGAGAGTGGATGTCGTACACACCCGGCCCGATTTCATTCGGGTAGTCAAACTCCTCAAAAGACTCCAGCAGCTCCATGTCTGAACGCGACGTCTCGATGGTGATCACGTCAGCGTCCAGCGCGGCTATCGAATCCATGATGTCGTTAAATTCGCAGTAACACATGTGGGTGTGGATCTGGGTGTCGTCCTTCGCGACCGCGGCGTTGATGCGGAAAGCCTCCACGCCCCATTTCAGGTAGGCATCCCAGTCGCTACGACGCAACGGCAGACCTTCGCGCAGTGCTGGTTCGTCGATCTGAATAATGCCAATGCCTGCAGCTTCCAGATCCGCCACTTCATCACGCAGTGCCAGCGCAATCTGTTTGGCGATGGTTTCACGAGTCACGTCTTCACGCGGGAAGGACCAGCAGAGAATCGTTACCGGACCCGTGAGCATACCTTTCACCGGTTTATCTGTCAGAGACTGGGCATACTTCGCCCATTCAACGGTAATCGCTTCCGGACGGCTGATATCACCGATCACCACCGGCGGCTTCACGCAGCGAGAACCGTAACTCTGCACCCATCCATTTTGGGTAAAGACGAAGCCGTCCAGATACTCACCAAAGTATTCCACCATGTCGTTACGCTCGGCTTCACCGTGCACCAGCACGTCCAGGCCTAAACGCTCCTGCTCGATAATTGCCTGCTTGATGTGTTCGGCGATGCCGGTGCGATAGTGGTTCGCATCCAGATTGCCCTTTTTGAAGTCCAGGCGCAGGCCGCGGATCTCGGTAGTCTGCGGGAAAGAACCGATCGTCGTGGTTGGCCACGCGGGCAGTTTAAAGCGAGCGCGCTGGGCTTCGGCGCGCACTTCATAGGTGCTCTGGCGCTGACTGTCCTGAGCCGTGATGGCTGCCAGACGTTTTTCGACTGCCGGGTTGTGTACGCGAGCCGAGTCACGGCGCGCCAGGATCGGTGCGCTCCATTCGGTAATCGCTGCCGTGTCTCCCGTGTTCAATGCGTCACGCAGCAGCGTCAGCTCCTCACACTTCTGCAAGGCAAAGGCAAACCAGCTCTTCACTTCTGCGTCCAGACGGGTTTCAACGCTGAGATCAATTGGGCTGTGCAACAGTGAGCAAGACGATGCCACCCACAACTCACGTTTGCCGACGATGTCTTTAATCTGAGCGTATTTCTCTGTGAGATCGGCACGCCAGACGTTACGGCCATTAACCAGACCAGCCGAGAGCAGCCAGTCCGCAGGCAGGCGTTTGTGCAGCTCAGCAAGATTATCTTTGCCGTGTACCAGGTCAACGTGCAGACCCTGCACTGGCAGCACGGTGATGGTCTTCAGGTTTGGCGTCACGCCTTCGAAATAGGTGGTCAGTAGCAACTTCACCTGTCCGGCAAGTGCGTCATACGCCGGTTTGAAGGCATCGAGCCATTCCTGCGGCAACTCGAGTACCAGCGCAGGTTCGTCGATTTGTACCCACTGGATACCGCGTTTGCCCAGCTCAATCAGCACCTGTTTGTAGACCGGAAGAATGTCGTTCAGCAGGCTGAGGCGATCAAACTGCTCACCCTTCACTTTGCCAAGCCACAGGTACGTAACCGGCCCCAGCAGCACAGGCTTCACCTGGTGGCCCAGCGCCAGCGCTTCGTCCACTTCATCCAGTAATTGCGTCCAGGTCAGTTTGAACTGCTGACCTTTCACGAACTCCGGCACCATATAGTGATAGTTGGTATTAAACCACTTGGTCATTTCAGCCGCTGCCGCTGGCTCACCTGTTGGCGCGCGGCCACGGCCGATGCGGAACAGGGTGTCGATATCTACCGATCCATCTTTGTTCTGATGACGAGTCGGCACGTTGCCAAGCAGCAGGCTGGTCGTCAGAACATGGTCGTACCAGGCGAAATCGCCCACCGGCAGCAGGTCAATGCCCGCCTGTTTTTGTTGATCCCAGTGACGCGCACGCAGTTCGCGTCCAACGGCCAGCAGTTCTTCACGGGTGGTGCTTCCCGCCCAGTAGCTTTCTTGTGCCTTTTTCAGCTCGCGACGCAGGCCAACGCGAGGGAAACCGAGAGTGTGATTGCGGATTGTCATGTCATGCCCCTTGTCAATTTTCAGTATTTAGACGTCCAGATGTTTACACATCCATAATTGGCAGTTACTGTATATTCCTCAAGCGCAAAATGTTCATGGCGAAGTGAAGGACTTTCATGATCGAGATAAAACACCTGAAAACGCTACAAGCGTTGCGGAACTGCGGTTCTCTTGCGGCGGCAGCAGCCACGCTGCACCAGACCCAGTCTGCCCTTTCTCACCAGTTCAGCGATCTGGAACAACGCCTCGGCTTTCGTCTTTTTGTGCGCAAGAGCCAGCCGCTACGCTTTACGCCGCAAGGTGAGATATTGCTGCAACTGGCAAATCAGGTGCTGCCGCAAATTGCCAGCGCCCTGCAGTCCTGTAACGAGCCGCAACAGACCAAACTGCGTATCGCCATTGAATGTCATAGCTGCATTCAGTGGCTGACCCCCGCACTTGAGAATTTCCGCCAGAAGTGGCCGCAGGTGGAGATGGACTTTACATCCGGGGTGACGTTTGACCCGCAGCCATCGCTCCATCAGGGCGAGCTGGATCTGGTCATGACCTCTGATATTCTGCCGCGCAGCGGCCTGCACTACTCCCCAATGTTTGATTATGAAGTTCGTCTGGTGCTGGCGCCGGACCACCCGCTGGCGGCCAAAACGCGCATCACACCGGAAGACCTGGCGACGGAAACGCTGCTGATTTACCCGGTTCAGCGCAGTCGTCTGGATATCTGGCGTCACTTCCTGCAACCGGTAGGCATTAGCCCGCAGTTGAAAAGCGTGGATAACACTCTGCTGTTGATTCAGATGGTAGCGGCCAGAATGGGTATCGCGGCACTGCCGCACTGGGTAGTGGAGAGTTTTGAACGCCAGGGCCTGGTGGTGACCAAAACCCTGGGTGAAGGATTGTGGAGCCGGCTGTACGCCGCCGTGCGCGATGGCGAGCAGCGCCAGCCGATTACGGAGGCATTTATTCGCTCAACGCGGAACCACGCGTGCGACCATCTTCCGTTTGTGCGGAGCGCGGAGCGACCCAGCGGCGATGGACCCACAGTGAAGCCAGGATCACCGTTCCCCCAATAAGGAAACTCGGCCAGTGGGGTTGCTGCTGCCAGATTGCAAGGTTAACCAGCAGACCCGCAGGCACATGCACGTTGTTCATGATCCCCAGCGTACCGGCGTCGACCTGGGTTGCGCCGTAGTTCCACATGAAGTATCCCAGCCCTGAGGCCACCACACCCAGCCAGACCAGAACGCTCCATTGCACTGTAGTGGTCGGCAGTTTTTGCGGGTTACCGAGCATGAACCACGCCGCTACCGCGACAATCGCGGCCCCCATATAGAACCAGGCGAACGCGTTATGCTGCGGCATCGGACGGGTTTCCATCAGACGTTTGTAGCCCACCATACCGATGGCGAAACTGATGTTGGCGAGCTGGACGAACATCAGCCCGGTCCAGAAGTGGTCGCTGACTTTGTCATAGCGAATAATCGCCGCCCCAATAACTGCCAGTGCTGCGCTCAGCAGGTATCCCCAGCGTAAACGGCGCTTGCTGAGCAGATCGTAAATCAGTGTGATGTAGAGCGGCGTGAGTACGGTAAAAAGCAGAAACT
Source organism: Pantoea sp. LS15 (assembly GCF_012241585.1). Taxonomy (NCBI): domain Bacteria; kingdom Pseudomonadati; phylum Pseudomonadota; class Gammaproteobacteria; order Enterobacterales; family Erwiniaceae; genus Pantoea; species Pantoea sp. LS15. Next base: position 57,813 of record NZ_JAAVXA010000017.1, on the reverse strand, counting down.
CCGAAACAGACAGGTAGACGTAGGCCCGAAAGCTGAACAGATACATGATGCCGAGCTGCATCGCCCCCACCAGCATATACAGCACAATAGTTTTCAGCGATTGCCCGCGCGTACGCAGAAACGGCAGGAACACCAGCGCCGCCAACCCAACACGCATCAGCACCGAGAAATAACTGTCGACCGAACCAGCAAGATATTCGCCAATCAGGCTAAAGGAGAAGGCCCACAGGATAGTGGTGATAATGAGTAGCGCCACAATGCTTGTCTCTCTGAAAGAAGGACAGGCATTGTAGCGAACTCTTCAGTTGACAACTGAGCAATAATTGCCCGCTTGAAGATTATTCAAGGAACAGCTTGCGCAGATATTTTGGTACCGCGTTGTCGCCGTTGGTGCCGATGACTTCCAGCTCCGGGTGCAAATCTTTCAGACGCTGGTGCGCGTTCTCCATAATGCAGCCCTTGCCCGCCATAGAGAGCATTTCGGCGTCATTCATGCCATCACCAAAGGCGATACAGTCTTTCAGTTCAAAGCCCAGCCGTTTCGCAACAGCTTCCAGCGCATGACCTTTCGACACGCCGCCCGCCATTACTTCCAGACAGGTCAGGGTCGAGAAACTCACGTTAACACGGTCGCCCCAACGAGCGTTGATCGCCTGCTCCAGCGGCAGCAATTCTTCGTGGCTTTCGCAGGTGAAGAACACCTTGCTGATACCTTCAGGTTCAAGCAGGGCTGGCTCGTACAGGGTGTAGTTGAATACCGCTTCCTTGAAGAAACGCATTTCGTCAGGGCGGTGGCGGTTCATAAACCACTCATCATCGCGATAGACATTAGTCACGATATCCGGGTTGTTGTGCACCACACCGAACAGATCGGCGGCGATATCGCGATCCAGATTGTGGGTAAAGATCAGGTTTCCATCGGTATCATGTACGCGCGCACCATTGGAGGTGATCATGTACGATTTGATTTCCAGATTATCGCGGATCTGCCCCACGTCTACGTGGTGGCGGCCAGTGGCAAACACAAAGTTCACGCCACGGGCAGTCAGAAGCTTTAGGGTCTCTTTCGCGTAAGGCGACAGGGTGTGGTCGGGGGAAAGCAGCGTGCCATCTAAATCAGATGCAACAACCTGGTACATAGGGAAATTTAACCTCAATAAAAAATCAGTTATACCTGTTGAAAAATTCAACAATGGCGTTGAGCGCGACTGAGCGCATAGCGTCCTTTTCAAAAAGGATCTCATGGTACGCGCCGTTGATGACCAGCGGTTTTCCCCCTTCACAGGGATGACCGGCGGCAGCGCGGAGTTCACAAAAACGATCGTGCATGCGGTTATCCACCACACGCTCTTCTTCAGCCTGAATCAGAAGTGTTGGCGTGTCATCATCACCCGCACCAGCAAGCACCTGTTCCCCGGCAAGAATACCTTCCCGGACCCAGTGATAGGTCGGGCCGCCAACGCGCAGGCGTGGTTCATCGGCATAAAAACGCAGGTTACGACGATAACGCTGTCGGCTGTGGGTTAACACGTTCATCGCAAACGGCAATGCACGCCAGCGCCCCGTCCCGATGGCATAGCCTTCACGAATGCGCTGATGGCCCTCAGCCCAGTCGAGAATATGGCGCACCATCCAGTCAGGAAAACGCATGACGATGCCATACATTGGCGCGGTGAGCGCAATGGCATCGCACTGGTGCTTATAGCGCTGTAAAAATAGCGTAGAGATTGCCCCACCCATAGAGTGCGCCAGAATATAGCGCTTACGCCATGGACCAGGTTCAACTTCCTGCTGCCAGAACGCGGCAAGATCGTCGACATAATCGCTGAAGTTATCCACATGACCGCGGTGCGTGTCCGATAACAGACGACCAGAAAGCCCCTGCCCGCGATGGTCGATAATCAACACATCAAAGCCAAGATGGACAAGATCATAAGCCAGCTCGGCGTATTTGATGTAGCTCTCGATGCGCCCAGGGCAGACGACGATCACCCGATCGTTTTTCACATTGCGGAAACGCACGAAGCGTACCGGAATATCACCGACGCCCGTAAACTCATCTTCCTCACGCTGCCGCCAGAAATCGGTCAGCGGCCCCATAGAGAAAGCAGCAAATGCGTTTTCTCGTGTTTCCCAGTCCTTTTTCTGCTGAAACATCGGGTTTCCACTCACGTAAGCCAAGGAATATCGTTTTTTCGTAGCAGGTCACAAAATGACTCAACAATAGCGTATTGTGGCATAAAAATAGACGGTTCGGGAGCTTCAAATGACCTTCGAGTGGTGGTTCGCCTACCTGCTGACATCCATTATCCTCAGCCTTTCACCGGGCTCAGGTGCTATTAACACAATGACTACCTCCATCAACCACGGTTATCGCGGTGCGGCGGCGTCGATCGCCGGTTTGCAGACCGGGCTGGGCATTCATATTGTGCTGGTCGGGATTGGTCTGGGGACGCTGTTCTCCCGCTCTGTGCTGGCGTTCGAAGTACTGAAATGGGCCGGTGCAGCGTACCTGATTTGGCTGGGTATTCAGCAGTGGCGGGCGGCAGGTTCGATTAATCTCAACACGCTTGCCCAGTCGCAAACCCGTGGTCGTCTGTTCAAACGCGCGGTGTTCGTAAACCTGACCAACCCGAAAAGCATTGTTTTCCTGGCTGCCCTGTTCCCGCAGTTTATCGCTCCACATCAACCACAGGTGATGCAGTATGTGGTGCTGGGCGCGACCACCATTATCGTCGATATCATCGTGATGATTGGTTATGCGACGCTGGCACAGCGAATTGCGGCGTGGATTAAAGGGCCTAAACAGATGAAGGCCCTGAATAAAGTGTTTGGTTCGCTGTTTATGCTGGTGGGCGCGCTGCTTGCATCAGCGCGTCACGCTTAGCGAGAAATGATGAGATGAATACCAAAGCCGGCGAACAGCGCGCCGGCAAAGCCGTCGATCCACTTCGCGATGCGCTGATAGCCACGGCGCATCGCCGGTAAGGCAAACAGGCTTGCAACGATGGTGAACCACGCAAACGTCTCAACGACGATCAGCAGGAAAATCCCCCAACGCGCACCCGCGCCGACACTATCTCCCACGAACAAAGAGAACACGGAGCCGAAATAGATAATCGCTTTTGGGTTTGCCAGATTGGTCAGCAACCCTTTGACAAAGCTGCGGCCGCCCGTTGCCAGCTCCACCTTTGGCTCTTCCGGTTTTTTCTCTTCTTTCTTCAGCGCCCCGCGCAGCATCTGGTAGCCCATCCAGCACAGATACAAGCCACCGCCGACCATAATGATGTTATGCAGCCACGCCATCTTCGCCAGGATCAGGTTCAGACCAAGCAGTGCAACCGCCGCCCAGACCATCACGCCCATGGTGATACCCAGTACACCCATCATCGCCTCTTTGCGGGAGCGGCTGACGGCCGTTTGTGATACGAAGAAAAAGTCAGGACCCGGGCTCATCAGCGCAACGATGTGCACTAACGCCACGGTGAGAAATAGCATTAACATAATTCGCTCGCGGGGAAATAATTCAGTGAGTCATCATCCTGGCACTTTTTCGCCCTGCTGACTACTCCTCATCATCACCATCGGCGTGTGAGCGGATGAGCGCCATAAACTCTTTGCCAAAGCGTTCGAGCTTACGCGTGCCGACACCGTTGACGCTGAGCATTTCGCTGGCGCTCAGCGGCATCTGTTCGGCCATCTCAATTAGCGTCGCGTCGTTGAAGACGACATAAGGCGGGATATTCTCTTCATCGGCAATGGCTTTTCGCAGCTTGCGCAGTTTGGCAAACAGCTTACGGTCGTAATTACCGCCGTAGGATTTCTGCATCACGCGCGGCTTGAGGGCGATGACGCGCGGTACCGCAAGCTTAAGTTCGACATCACCGCGCAGCACCGGACGCGCGGCTTCGGTAAGCTGAAGCGCAGAGTGCTGGGCGATATTCTGTGTGGCAAAGCCAAGGTGAATTAGCTGACGAATAATACTGACCCAGTGCTCGTGACTCTGGTCCTTGCCAATACCGTAGACAGGCAACTTGTCGTGGCCCATATCGCGGATACGCTGGTTGTTGGCACCGCGCAGTACTTCCACCACGTAGCCCATCCCGAAGCGTTGATTGACACGGTAAATGGTCGAGAGCGCCTTACGCGCATCCATCAGACCATCGTATTGTTTAGGGGGATCAAGACAGATATCGCAGTTACCGCACGACTCCTGACGCCCTTCGCCAAAATAGTTGAGCAGCACCAGACGACGACAGGTTTGCGCTTCGGCAAAGGCCCCCATCGCATTGAGCTTGTGGCGCTCAATATCCTGCAACTGCCCCTGCGGTTTCTCTTCCAGACAGCGGCGCAGCCATGCCATGTCGGCTGGGTCGTAAAACAGCATCGCTTCCGCAGGCAGGCCATCACGCCCGGCGCGGCCGGTTTCCTGGTAGTAAGATTCGATATTGCGCGGGATATCGAAGTGCACCACAAAGCGCACGTTGGGTTTATTAATCCCCATCCCGAACGCCACCGTCGCGACCACAATTTGCAGGTCATCACGCTGGAATTTCTCCTGCACGTCGGCGCGGATGTGGTTTTCTAACCCGGCATGATAAGCCGCAGCGCTAAAGCCGCGGTTTTGCAGACGCGCGGCGGTGTCTTCCACTTTTGCGCGGCTGTTGCAGTAAATAATGCCAGACTTTCCGCGCTGTTCCTGCACATAGCGCAAGAGCTGATCCAGCGGTTTGAATTTTTCCATCAGCATATAGCGGATGTTCGGGCGATCGAAACTGCTGACCTGAATCAACGGGTCGTTCAGCCCCAGCAGACGGACAATATCCAGCCGGGTGGTGTCATCCGCCGTGGCGGTAAGCGCCATAAACGGCAGTTCGGGGAAGCGCTGACGGAGCTGGCCGAGGGCCGCGTATTCCGGACGGAAATCGTGTCCCCACTGGGAGATACAGTGCGCTTCATCTACCGCCAGCAGGACCGGATTCCAGTGCGCGAGATGGTCAAGGAAGTTATCCAGCATCAGGCGTTCCGGCGCGATATACAGCAGGCGGATCTGCCCGGTGCGGCAACCTGCCATCACCTCTTGCTGCTGCTCGCGGGTCTGTGTGGAGTTAAGACAGGCCGCCGCCACGCCGTTGGCAAGCAGTTGGTCAACCTGATCTTTCATCAGAGAAATAAGAGGCGATACCACAACCGTCAGGCCATTGAGCACCAGCGCAGGTACCTGATAACAGAGTGATTTACCGCCACCTGTCGGCATCACCACCAGGCAATCACGACCTTCCAGCACGGTTTCAATGATGGTTTCCTGGCCGGGGCGGAACTGCTGGTAGCCAAAGGTTTCATGCAAAACCTGTTTAGCCAGCGACTCCTGATTCAATACTTCCGCCTGCGCCACATTAACCCCATATGCCAGAAATGAAACAGGCGCTATTTTCAGCGCCTGAGAGAGAAACTTCAACGTTTAACGCAAAAACATTCGAGCAGTCTAGAAAATATCGTTCAGCATCACGCCCACACCCACGCGGGTCTGGTTGAAGTTATAATCGATGAGCGACTCGCCGTAACCGCTGTAGACCTGGGTATAAATACGCACATGTTTGGTCATCGGGTAGCTTAAGCCCAATTCTGCACCACCGTAGCCGGTATTCCAGTTGTACTGGCCTTTGGCGCTCAGCACCGCATCACCCAGTTGATAACCAATCTTGAGCTGATAGTAGCCCATATATTTGGTGATATCCGGGTTGTCATCGGTGCTACCCACCACATACCACGGCTTCACTTCCACCATCAAATTGCCATTCTGCGCCATCAGGCGTGTATAGGCGCGGTTCCAGCTACGTGACGTTGGATCGGAACGACCGTTTGAATCGTGGTTGAAACCTACCTCGACGTCACGCAACGTCCAGCCGGCGAACTCGTAATCCGTTGCAAAACCGAGGAACAGTTGCGGCTCATAGTTGGTTTCACGGAACGGCGATGACTCCCCGCTATTAGATAACTGCCACCAGGATTTCTGCGTATAAGACGCACCGAATACCGAGTTTGGCCCCAGAATGCCGCGCCAGAACGGGAATGCCAGGCTAAGTTGATACTTCACCTCGTCTTTACGCGCATTCTCAGCCCAGTCATAGGAACGAATCGCCTCTTTGTTGAGATCGCTGGTCCAGGTATAGAGCACATAGTTGGTGTCGTAAGGGTAGAGCGTAAACGGATTATCATGCTCCTGCAGGAGGTTAGCGATAATGCTACCGCGAACAGCTGGTGTATCGTGCACCTCTTTGACTGTCGCTTCCTGCGCATATGCTGTGAAGGGCAGCGCAACCGCTGCCAGTAACCAGACCAGATACGTCCGCATCGGTGGTGATCTCCTGCAAAGTATTAAATGATTTAAATTGTTATATGGCGCACATTCTACAGACTTCTGCCGCAACTTCTGCATCATCGTTTCTGAAAGTGGAATTCTTGCTTGCTCAGGCATAAAATCAACATTTCATTAACAATAAGGATGTGATGCCTCATGTCAGCCATGCTTACCGCCGAAGAAGTATTAAAACTCGTGGGCGAGATTTTTGTTTACCATATGCCGTTCAACCGTGCGCTGGGGCTGGAGCTGGAGCGTTACGAGAAAGATTTTGCCCAACTGAGTTTCAACAACCAGCCGATGATGGTGGGCAACTGGGCGCAAAGTATTTTGCATGGTGGGGTGATTGCCTCCGCGCTGGACGTGGCGGCAGGTTTGGTCTGCGTGGGCAGTACACTGACGCGTCATGACACCATCAATGAAGATGAACTTCGTCAGCGCCTGTCGCGCATGGGCACCATTGATTTACGTGTCGACTATCTTCGTCCCGGACGCGGAAATCGCTTTACCTGCACCAGCAGCCTGTTGCGTGCGGGGAATAAAGTGGCTGTTGCGCGTGTTGAATTACACAACGAAGAACAGGTTTATATCGCCAGCGCAACAGCCACTTATATGGTGGGTTGAGGCGACAAAATCGGGTAAAATTACTTCACTTTTTTGTAACGGATTTTCCCGATGGATGCTAAACAGACGCGGCAGGGCGTTTTACTCGCCCTTGCCGCTTATTTTATTTGGGGTATCGCACCCGCCTACTTTAAGTTTATCGCTTACGTACCGGCCGATGAGATCCTCACTCACCGCGTCATCTGGTCGTTCTTCTTTATGATCGCGCTGATGAGCCTCAGCCGTCAGTGGTCGGGCGTCAAAACGCTGCTGCAAACCCCGAAGAAAATTTTCCTGCTGGCGCTCTCTGCGGTGCTGATTGGCGGTAACTGGCTGCTGTTTATCTGGGCTGTGAATAACCACCATATGCTTGAAGCGAGCCTCGGTTACTTTATTAACCCATTGGTGAACATTGTACTGGGGATGATTTTCCTCGGTGAACGCTTCCGACGTATGCAGTGGCTGGCGGTGATCCTGGCATTCTGCGGCGTACTGGTGCAGCTGTGGACCTTCGGTTCACTACCGATCATCGCGCTGGGGCTGGCGTTCAGCTTTGCGTTCTACGGCCTGGTGCGTAAGAAGATTGCGGTGGAAGCACAAACCGGGATGCTGTTTGAAACACTGTGGCTACTGCCGGTCGCGGCAATTTACCTGTTTGGTATCGCCGACAGCGCCACCAGCCACATGGGCAGCAACCCATGGTCGTTGAACCTGATGCTGATGGCAGCAGGTGTGGTGACCACCATTCCATTGCTGTGCTTTACCGGAGCGGCAACGCGCCTGCGTCTCTCCACGTTGGGCTTCTTCCAGTACATTGGCCCGACGCTGATGTTCCTGCTGGCAGTGGTGTTTTACGGCGAAGTGCCGGGTGCGGATAAGATGGTGACGTTCGCCTTTATCTGGGTGGCACTGGCGATCTTTGTTGCGGATGCGATTTACACCCAGCGCCGGATCCGCAGAGGAATGTAGGCATTGTGTAGGGCGGGTAAGCGCAGCGCCACCCGCCAGATTTTTACAGCCAGTTCCGGCGTTTGAAATAGAGATACGGTGCCAGCCCGGCCAGGATCATAAAGATAATCGCCCCTGGGTAGCCAAAGCTCCACTTCAGCTCCGGCATAAACTCAAAATTCATCCCGTAGCTGGAAGCCACCAGCGTCGGTGGCAGGAATACCACGGATACCACCGAGAAGATCTTGATGATACGGTTCTGCTCGATGTTGATAAAGCCCATCGCCGCCTGCATCAGGAAGTTGACCTTCTGGAACAGGGATTCGTTGTGCGGCAGCAGGGATTCGATATCTCGTAAAATCTCACGAGCCTGCTCCAGCTGACCACCCGGCAGACGCGCTTTACGCACCAGGAAGTTCAGCGCACGTTGGGTATCCATCAGACACAAACGTACCTTCCAGCCGATATCTTCCAGCTCCGCCAGCGTGGAGAGTGCTTCGTCGTATTCATCGCCCTGATGGCCTTCCATGATGACGCGGCTCAGCTTTTCCAGATCGCTGTAGATGTTTTCAATCTCATCCGCCAGCTGTTCAATTTTGGTTTCGAACAGGTCAAGCAGCAGCTCATAGGCGTTGCCGTCCACCATCGCCTGGCTACGGGCGCGCATGCGATAGAGGCGAAATGCAGGCAGTTCGCGTTCACGCAGCGTAAACAAGCGACCATCGCGGATGGTAAATGCCACGGTGGAGTTACCCGCGTGGTCTTCGGCGTCTTCAAAGAAGAAGAAGGAGTGGATGTGCAGACCGTCTTCATCTTCAAAAAAACGCGCAGATGCTTCGATGTCTTCCAGTTCCGGGCGAGTCGCCAGGCTTTGTCCCAGCTCAGATTGTACGCGAAGGCGTTCATCGTCGTCCGGCTCGACCAGATCCACCCATACGGCATCAATGAGGGGCTGTGACTCTTCGGCTTCAAGCCGAGTCAGTCGGTTATTTTCGAGTTGAAATGCGCTCAACATGACCGGGACTCCCAATGCAAAAAATATCGGACAGTTCGGTGGGCACACAGAAACAAATTGGGTTTCAGACCATTAAACAGCCTGACTCAGCGCGACGGGAATAATGCAAGTCGCTGACAACCACTAAGGCCATCAGCAAGAGGAGATAGCCTTAGGAGTTGTTCCTGGATGACAGGGAATTGAGCCAGTATCTACTGGGTGTGTCCAAGGCGAATGTCCTCTTAGCGTAATCGTGCGCGCATGTTACGCCAGCAATAACTGTGGCGTCAACACGCAACGGGACGCTGAAGGGCATTAATTGACCTTCAATGTATAAGGCTAGCAGATTATTACAAAAAAATTATATTTTTCTGAATGTTAGACTGTTTCCAGCTTCGCATAGGCCGCCACCAGCCATTTGATCCCCTGCCCCTGGAACGCCACCTGCAGGCGGCTATGCTCGCCGCTGCCTTCCAGATTCACAATGGTGCCTTCACCAAACTTCGAATGGCGTACGCGCTGGCCCAGCTTGTAACCGGTGTCGGTTTCCGCAATCGGCGAGCCCATACGCTGATGGCTGACCGGACGGCTGATGCTTGCACGCAGACGCACCTCTTCCACACACTCTTCCGGCAACTCGCCGATGAAGCGCGATGGACGGTGATACACCTCTTTACCGTACAGACGTCGGGTTTCGGCGTAAGTCAGCGTCAGCTTTTGCATCGCACGGGTCACGCCCACATAGGCCAGACGACGTTCCTCTTCCAGACGGCCGCCTTCATCCAGCGACATCTGGCTCGGGAACATCCCCTCTTCCATACCGACGATAAACACCTGCGGGAACTCCAGACCTTTGGCGGAGTGCAGGGTCATCAGTTGAACGGCATCCTGCCAGGTATCCGCCTGCCCTTCCCCCGCCTCCAGTGCGGCGTGGGAGAGGAATGCCTGTAGTGGCATCAGGTCTTCGTCTTCTTCGTTGTAGCTGAACTGGCGCGTTGCCGTGACCAGTTCCTCTAAGTTCTCAATACGGGTCTGGCCCTTCTCGCCTTTTTCTTGCTCATACATGGTTCTCAGGCCGGAGTCTTTAATCACCCGGTCGGTCTGCACGTGCAGCGGCATGTCGGCGGTTTCTTGCGCCAGAGCATCAATCAGTTCGAGGAAACGCTGCAGCGCGCTGGCAGCACGTCCGGCGAGCGCTTTTTCCTGCAGCAGCTCGCGGCACGCCTGCCACAGCGTTAGCTGGCGGTCGCGCGATGCCTGACGTACGACGTCCAGCGTACGGTCACCGATACCACGGGTTGGTGTATTCACCACACGCTCAAAAGCCGCGTCGTCGTTACGGTTAGCGATCAGGCGCAGATACGAGAGTGCATCTTTGATTTCCTGGCGTTCGAAGAAACGCATACCGCCGTAAATACGGTACGGCATGCCCACCTGTAGCAGCGCCTCTTCCAGCACGCGTGACTGGGCGTTGCTGCGGTAGAGAATGGCGCACTGTTCCAGCGCGCCGCCGTTGTCCTGCCAGGTTTTGATGCGATTCACCACGAAGCGAGCTTCGTCGAGTTCATTGAATGCGCAGTAAATTGAAATCGGTTCGCCGTCGACACCATCGGTCCACAACTTTTTACCCAGACGCCCGTTGTTATTTTCAATCAGGGCGTTGGCCGCGCTCAGGATGTTGCTGGTTGAGCGGTAGTTCTGTTCCAGACGGATGGTCTGTGCACCGGGGAAATCGTTGAGGAAACGCTGGATGTTCTCCACTTGCGCCCCACGCCAGCCATAGATGGACTGGTCGTCATCGCCCACGATCATCACCTTACCGGTATCACCCGCCAGCAGACGGATCCACGCATACTGGATGTTGTTGGTATCCTGGAATTCGTCCACCAGGATATTGGTAAAGCGTTCGCGGTAGTGCTGCAGGATGTGCGGTTTGTTAAGCCATAGTTCGTGAGCGCGCAGCAGCAGCTCGGCGAAGTCCACCAGACCGGCGCGATCGCACGCTTCCTGATAAGCCTTGTAGACGTTCTGCCAGGTCTGCTCAACCGGGTTGCCGAAGCTCTGAATATGGTGCGGGCGCAAACCTTCGTCTTTCTGACCGTTGATGTACCACATCGCCTGACGCGGTGGCCACTGCTTCTCGTCGAGGTTCATCGCCTTGATCAGGCGCTTCAGCAAACGGAGCTGATCTTCGCTGTCGAGGATCTGGAAATCCTGCGGCAGGTTGGCGTCCATATGGTGCGCGCGCAGCAGGCGGTGCGCCAGGCCATGGAAGGTGCCGACCCACATGCCACCCTGGCTGGTGCCCATCAGCTGCGCGATACGGTGGCGCATCTCCGCCGCCGCCTTGTTGGTAAACGTGACCGCCATGATGGAGTATGGCGAACAGTTCTCCACGCTCTGTAACCAGGCGATACGGTGAACCAGCACGCGCGTCTTACCACTGCCCGCCCCAGCCAGCACCAGCAGGTTAGTACGCGAGGCCGCTACGGCTTCACGCTGTTTGTCATTAAGGCTGTCGAGCAGGTAAGAAACGTCCATTGGCACCGTCACGTCATGTCGGGCAGGCGAATATTTCTACTCGCCAAAACCCTGTTAATTTATACAGAACAATTGATGATTATATCAGCGTCATGAGGGATGCCAACCGCGAAATTTCCACGTGCGGCAGAAGACGGCTATCAGAGGCGATCATCAGGTCAGCGTTTTCCGGCTTGATCCAGCAGGCCTGCATGCCGCAGCGGATTGCACCGGCCACATCAGTGGTCAGGTCGTCACCTACGTGCAGAATTTCACCCAGCGACAGATTCAGTTTTTCTGCCGCCAGATGATACATATCGCTGAATGGTTTGGAGCGCCCGTGTGGGCCTGCACGCAGCACAAATTTGAAGTAATCACCAAGGCCAAACAGCTCAGGCTGGGCATTACCATTGGTGATCGCCACCAGCGGCCATTTTTCGGCGAGTGCAGTCAGCGTGTCATGGGTTTCCTGTGGCACGTCGATACGGCTACGCCATTTGGCAAAGTTTTCCATCGACGCTTCAGCGCCAATGGCGGCATCACGCGCACTCATGCCGACGTTTAGCATGGCTTGCTCCACCGCACGGCGACGCCATTCGGTCACGTCGTGGTAAATGTCGGGTTCGGTCTCCCGCAGGGATTGACGCAGCTTCTGGAAATCCTTGTTCTGCATCGCCTTCAACGCCGGATGGTAGTTCTGCACAAACGCCAGCGACTCCTGCTCAGTACGCAGAATTACCTCGCGGTTGTCATAAAGGGTGTCATCAAGGTCAAAGGTCAGAGCTGAGATCTGCCCGAGTGGGCGGTAAAAACGCATTATTTCCCCCGTTTGGCGCGTGGATGCGCCGCGTCATACACCGAGGCAAGGTGTTGGAAGTCTAAGTGGGTATAGATCTGAGTGGTCGACAGATTCGCGTGGCCGAGCAATTCCTGCACGCCCCGCAGATCACCGCTCGATTCAAGCATATGTGTCGCGAATGAATGGCGCAGCTTGTGCGGATGAACGTGGCTGTTTAGCCCCTGCTTGATGCCCCACTCCGCAAAGCGCTTCTGCACGTTACGCGCTGAGATCCGCTTACCGAGTTTCGACAGGAACAGCGCATCTTCTTCCGCGCCAAACAGCCCGCGCAGATCCAGCCAGTGCTCAATCCAGGAGACCGCATTGCGGCCAATCGGCAGACGGCGCTCTTTGCTGCCCTTACCCATCACCCACACTTCGCCGGTGTCCAGGTCGAGATGTTTTAAATCAAGATTAACCAGCTCAGATAGACGCAGACCGGCACCGTACATCACCTCCAGCATTGCGCGGTCTCGCACGGCCAGCGGATCGTTAAGATCGATATCCAGCAGGCGATTCACATCGTCAACGTCGATATTTTTAGGTAAATGGCGCGGCGCTTTTGGTGTGGCAATTCCTTTTGCCGGGTTGGCTTTTAACCCACCCTGGCTGACCAGCCAGTCGAAGAAACTGCGTAATGCAGAGAGCCTGAGTGCCAGACTCGCCGGGCCGAGTCCCTTGCGGCGACTACGCACTACAAAGGCTCGCACAGTTGCAGCGTCACATTGTTGCCAGCTTTTCAGGCCGATCTCTTCGGCAATCTGCATGATGGCATCAAGCTGACGCTGATAGTTCAGCAGCGTAATCGGGCTAAGCTGACGCTCCACGCCCAGATAACGCAGAAAGCGCGTGACGTCAGTGGTGAGCAGTCCGTCCGTCATACGCGCTCAATCCAGCGCTCCAGCAGCTCAGGCAGCATCAGAGCGATCTCTTGTAACAGGTGCGTAGCTTGCCCCTGCTCATAATGATGCGCATCGCGGCTGGTAAATAACATCACGCCCAAATCGCCATCGCGTCCCATCAGCGACATCGCCACCGAGCCAATCGCTTTGGCTTCCGGTAATACCACCAGCAACTCAGGTCCGTTTAGCGGCCCCAGGTAGTGATGTTCGTGGCCCAGGCGCTGAATACGCAGCGGCTCGAACGCCTGACGGCTGAGAGCCAGATGAGTAAAACCGGACGGCGCGCCAATGCGCCAGCGGTCAGGGAAAAGACGAATCGTTGCGCCAGCCAGCCCAAGCTCGCGCGCCCAGCGGTGGAAGCGACTCAGGAACTCTTCAAGGCTGTGCGCCGATGCCAGACGCGCCTGCAGATGCAGCAGACGATAGAACAGACTTTCGTTGGTGCTGGCCTGTTCCATCAGCAGCGTCATGTTCTCTTCAAGCTGATTGATGTGGTTGCGCGAGCGTGCCATGTGCCATTCGACCAACGACACAGTCTCACGAACCGGATGCGGCACGCGCATCTGTTCGACGACGCGTGCATTGCGAATAAAAAACTCAGGATTGCGCAGCAGATAATCAACAACAGCTCTGTCGTCCAGTTCCGTCGCTGTTTCCTGCAGTTCTTCCCCTGGTTGTTTCATAGATGGATAAACCCGTCATAGACATGTGCCGCCGGGCCAGTCATATACAGTGGATGACCCGGTCCTTTCCAGGCGATATCAAGCCGACCACCTGGTAACTCCACGCGAACTTCTTCTGCCAGTAACCCTTGCGAGATGCCAACGGCCACAGCAGCACAGGCACCGCTTCCGCAGGCCTGAGTTTCGCCCGCGCCGCGCTCGTAAACCCGCAGACGGATGTGCTCACGCTTCACCACCTGCATAAAACCGATGTTCGCGCGCTCCGGAAAACGTTCGTGGCTTTCCAGCACCGGGCCGAGCGTTTCGACGGCGGCGGTTTCCACATCATCAACCTGAATCACGCAGTGCGGGTTACCCATCGAGACGACGCCGCACAATACTGTCTGCTCGGCCGCACGCATAATATAGGTCTTTTCCGCTTTGTTTGCGCGGAACGGTACTGCCGAAGGCTCGAAGTTAGGTTCACCCATGTTAACGCGAACCAGTTCGTCATCAGTCACGCTGAGCACCATGCGACCATTGGCGGTGCTAACGCGAATATCACGCTTGTTGGTTAGCCCTTTCAGGCGAACAAAGCGGGCAAAACAGCGCGCGCCATTGCCGCACTGGTTAACCTCGCTGCCGTCCGCGTTAAAAATACGGTAGTGAAAATCGAGGTCGGGATCGTACGGCGGCTCAACAACCAGCAGTTGATCGAACCCCACGCCCAGATGCCGATCCGCCAGGCGACGGATCAGTTCCGGGGAGAAAAATACATTCTGCGTTACCGCGTCGACGACCATAAAATCGTTGCCAAGGCCATGCATTTTAGAGAACTGCATCATTTGCTCCATTGCGCGGGTACAGAACGTTGTCGTCAGAGATTAACCTGAGTCGGGCCACCGTTGTCGCCACGATCGTTAGTATCTGGCGTAGAAGACTCAATGCCACTTTGCACAGGTTTCGTCGGCGGCGGTGCGGTTTTATCCGCTGGCGGGAAATACAGTGGTCCTTTCAGTCCACAGCCAGTCAGGCTAAACAGCGTGATGAGAACGGCAAGCGTTCGAAAAGCGTTTTTCATTATAAAATTGCCCGTAAGTTCAAATCTGGTTCTATCATCGCAGGAGAAGACACAAAAGCAAGAGTTTGCCGCTTTCCTGCAACGGGAATTATTTAGCGTTATACTGCCGCCATCACGAAAAACAGGAACAAAACTATGAACGACAGTGAATTCCATCGCCTTGCCGACAACCTGTGGATGACCATCGAAGAACGTCTCGACGACTGGGACGGCGACAGCGATATCGATTGTGAAATCAACGGCGGTATCCTGACCCTGAGCTTCGAAAACGGCAGCAAAATTATTATTAACCGTCAGGAGCCGCTTCACCAGGTATGGCTGGCTGCCAAACAGGGTGGCTACCATTTCGACCTGAAAGACGGTGAATGGGTTTGCGACCGTAGCGGCGTTACGTTCTGGGATCTGCTGGAGCAGGCGGCGACCGCGCAGGCGGGTGAGGTCGTGAGTTTCAGGTAGTTTTGTTGCCCGGTGGCGCCTACGCTTACCGGGCGAAAAGACTCAGGAGAAATATTGCTGCAACAGCGGCGTAGTGTCCTGATTTGCAGGCACGGCAGGCGTGACGGCCTGGGTCCGGAACGGGATCACCTGCACGCGGCCATCGACGTTCACAATCTGGTAGAACTGCGGCAGGTTGAAGTTGATAAAGCTTGAGCCATAGGTGAAGCGGTCGTGTGAAGAGGAATAGAAGCGGCTGACGTCGCGCACCAGCTCCTCTTTACTGCCTTCACAATGGTGGTAGACCTCAGCACGGTTGGTCTCATCCAGAATGTAGATGTTGAAACCAGCATCATCGCCCGACTCTTCAAAGAAGAACTGAATAATCCCTTCGCTGGCAAAACCATCCACCACCTGCGGCAGTTTGACGTGGTTGGTTTCCACCTGCACGGACAGGCCATGCAGCTTGTTGTGCGAAATTGCGCCATAAAATTCGATGGCGTTTTCCAGTTTCTGTACCGACACGTTCAGACGTTCAAAGAACAAGCCCCAGGTCTGACCGGAGACGCGCAGCGCTTTAAAGCGCCCGGTTTCCTGACGGGTACTGGAGAGACGCAGTTCAATACATTCAGAGACCAGTTGCTGCACACGTGTACGAATCAACCCGCGCAGATGCTGGCTGTAGCAGAACACTTCTACACTGTCCGGCGGCGCGGCATCCTGGTGCATCTTACCGAGAATGGTTTTCAGCGCTTCGATCATCGCCTGCTCGCCGTTGAAATGCAGGGTACGCACTTCGTTCCACGAGTTGCGGTACAGCAGGTCAACGCTGCCCACCAGGCAATTTTGCTGCTCGCCAAAGCTAAAGACGTCCAGCTTGCGGAAATCAAAATGGACCACCTGATTGCGGAAAGCCGCCGTCGGGTCGTATTCCAGGTTGACGATAATCGCCAGATGGCGGATTTCACACGGGCTGTAGAGCGCTTTTGGCGTTGGCGCAGGCAGGCGCAGCGGGAAGTGATGGGACACATCCGCTACCATCTCCTGCAGTTTGGCTAAGTCGACGACCTCGTTACCCTTGATGAACAAACGGGTACGTGAAGTCAGCAGGCCATTAAACCAGGCCCAGGCCACCAGCTTGTTCAGGTAGCGGTTATACTCCAGCGGCTGATGGCTGATGATCGAATCCATGCTTGGCGCACGGTTGTACAGATACCACCCGGTGCGGTTCGCGCGTCCCGGCGGCACATAGATAAACGTCAGATTCGGTTCAGACAGGTCAGGCGAAATCTGCGGGTTAACCAGCGTGACTTTACCTGGCAGCGCTTCAAACGCAGCGTACAGTTTACGGGTCAACACCCCGATATCCTGCGGGCTGGCGGAGACGCTGAGATTATTGCGGCGCGCAAAGCGGATCAGGTTACGGTAGCTTTGCATCATCGCATCAAGCAATTCGTTGTGCGCTTCACGCACCTGGTCGATTTTCCAGTTGGCGCGGTTGTCGAGCATGGACAGACGTTCTTCGTCCCATCCCCACTCTTTGACTAACTGACTGACCACTTCACGACGCCAGCCAACGCAGGCGCGTTCGCGGCTCAATTTTTCACAGACTTTGAGATAGAAACATCGACGCACCAGGTCAAGACGCGTGGTGTCCTCAATGGCTTTCAGGTATTCGGTGACGCGTTCGAGCATCATGCAGTAGGCATCAAGCCCGAAGGAGACAATCTCACCATCGTGCAGACGCTGTTTGATGTCTTTCGCCAGCAGGCGCGGCGTAGGGTATTCCCAGGAGTAGGCTTCGAGCAGCAGCGTTTTCAGCACCGCTTTATACGGGGAGTCAATGCTCTTATAGAGCTGCCAGAGGCTCGCGCCAAAGTACTCTTCGGCCGACAGGGAACTCAGGCCGCCCAGATCCAGCCATTCGTTTGGCGTCAGCACGCCCTGCGCATACAGCGACATAACGTAATCGTCGTAATGCTCTTCTTCTTCGCACGGCACCATATTCCAAAGAATACGCTTACCGGCCAGACGAACGGCAGTACGGTAAAATTCATCCAGCAACAAAATGTGCTGGGTCGAGCCGCAGTCCTCACCACCCAGACTGCCGCTTTCGTTATGACGGAAACGGTTTTCATCAATCAGGAAGAAACTCACTTCCACGCCGAGCGACGCAGCCCAGCTCTCCAGCAGGCTGCATTTGCGCTGCAACAGCTGACGCTCTTCGTTATCGAGCCAGGATTGATGGCAGACCCAGATGTCCAGGTCAGAAGAACAGCTTTGCCCTACCGATGAGGTACTTCCCATAGAGTAAACGCCAGTAATCGGCAGTTCACCTTTCGGGGACTCCTGTGGCGGCATGCCACGGTAGAGTTCCAGCTCGTTCAGATAATGCTGTTGGGTTTCATCAGGCGTGAAAAGGCAGATGCCCTGGGGAACGTTACCGTCGAGGTAACCCGGCATCAGAGGATGGTGATAGTGCAATAATGTCGGCAGCAGACTGTATACCTGCTGGAAAGCAGGGCCCATAGCAGCAAGCGCGCGATCCACACGCAGTTGATTTATGGCATCCAGTCTCTGTTTCAGAGTCTCAATATAGAGGTACAAGACGTATCGCCTGATGTTTCCGGGTGTCGCAAACTATTCAAAACACGAATAACAGCGGACCCGCAGTATTTCAAAAAGATAACCGTTACCCTTTTTCGCCCTTATCATTTTTGGTGGTACCGACGAAAAAATGGTCTAAAACGTGATCAATTTAACACCTTGCCGATTGACCGTAAAGAAAGATGCGCTACATACAAGTGTAGCACCGTTCTGTACGTGTAAATTCCTGAATACGGCTATGGCTGACGAATACGCCGCCTTGTCCCTCTCACTCTTCATCAACCGTAAAACTGCCATCCCAGAGTCAACAATGTTAGGATGGTTAGCGATTGATAATGACGGTAACAAGCATGTTAGACAATGTTTTGAGAATTGCCACACGCCAAAGCCCTCTTGCGCTCTGGCAGGCACATTATGTGAAGCAGCGCCTTGAAGCCTGCCACACTGGATTGCGCGTCGAGCTAGTGCCGATGGTCACGCGTGGTGATGTGATCCTTGATACCCCGCTGGCGAAAGTGGGCGGCAAAGGCCTGTTTGTCAAAGAACTGGAACTGGCATTGCTTGAGAACCGCGCTGATATTGCCGTACATTCGATGAAAGACGTACCCGTCGAGTTTCCGGAAGGACTGGGGCTGGTGACGATCTGCGAGCGCGAAGACCCGCGTGACGCGTTTGTCTCTAACCACTATGACTCGCTTGATGCGCTGCCTGAGGGCAGTGTGGTTGGCACGTCCAGTTTACGCCGTCAGTGTCAGTTGGCAGAGCGTCGTCCGGACCTGATCATTCGCTCGCTGCGCGGTAACGTCGGCACGCGTCTGAGCAAACTGGATAACGGCGATTACGATGCCATTATTCTTGCGGTGGCGGGTCTGAAGCGTCTGGGCCTGGAGTCGCGCATTCGTGTGGCATTGCCACCGGAGCTGTCGCTGCCAGCCGTGGGCCAGGGTGCGGTCGGCATTGAGTGCCGTCTGGACGATGCGCGAACCCGCGCACTCCTTGCCCCTCTGAACCATGACGAGACCGCTATTCGCGTAAACGCCGAACGTGCGATGAATACCCGCCTCGAAGGAGGGTGCCAGGTGCCGATTGGCAGCTATGCTGAATTAATTAACGGCGAGCTGTGGTTGCGTGCACTGGTTGGCGCACCGGACGGTTCGCAGATGGTACGCGGTGAACGTCGCGGCAAAGCACAGGATGCCGAGCAGCTTGGCGTGTCCCTGGCAGAAGAGTTACTGGATAACGGCGCCCGCGAGATTCTGGCTGACGTTTATAATGGAGAACCCCCTGCATGAGTATTCTTGTCACCCGCCCTTCTCCCGCAGGAGAGCAATTAGTGAGCCGTCTGCGCGCACTGGGGCAGGTGGCCTGGAGTTTTCCGCTTATTGAGTTCTCCCCGGGTCGGGAGCTGTCTGTGCTCGACGACCAGATGAATACCCTTCAGGAAGGTGATCTGCTGTTCGCGCTGTCGCAACATGCCGTGGAATTTGCCCACGCACAGCTGCAACAGCAAGGTCTGACCTGGCCAACCGCCCCCCGCTATTTCGCGATTGGCCGCTCGACGGCGCTGGCTTTGCATACCGTCAGCGGTGCGGATGTGCGTTACCCGTTAGATCGGGAAATCAGCGAAGTCTTGCTACAATTACCTGAATTACAAACTATTGCCGGAAAACGTGCACTGATTTTACGCGGTAACGGCGGACGTGAACTGTTGGGTGAAACGCTGCTGGAGCGTGGAGCTGATGTCACGTTCGTTGAGTGTTATCAGCGCTGTGCAAAACACTACGATGGTGTGGAAGAGGCGATGCGCTGGTACGCGCGCGACATTAATACGCTGGTGGTGACCAGCGGTGAAATGTTACAACAGCTTTGGACACTGATACCGCTTTGGTATCGCGAAAACTGGTTACTCCGCTGTCGACTTCTGGTCGTCAGTGAGCGTCTGGCGAACAAGGCCCGGGAACTGGGCTGGCAGGATATTCGGATCGCTGATAACGCCGACAACGATGCGCTGCTGCGCGCATTACAATAACTCTCAAATGGGAAGCCATAATGACGGAACACGATAAATCCTCCGCCGTGGTTGAAGAGACCAGGGAGACTGTGGACGCGACGCCACAGCCAGAGACGAAAGAGAACATCGCTGAGAAGAAAAACGGCAGCAACAAAAAAAGCCTCGCGCTGAGCGCGATTGCCATCGCTATTGCGCTGGCGGCCGGCGTTGGCCTGTACGGTTTGGTGAAACAACAGAGTGCTAACCAGACGGCCACCAGCGACGCACTGGTGAATCAGCTTACGGCTCTGCAAAAAGCGCAAGAGACACAGAAAACCGAACTGGAAGCGGTGATTAAACAGCAGGCAACCGCACTCGCCGATGCGAACAGTAAACAAGAAGAGTTGACCAAACAGCTGGGCGATGTGCAGCAGAAAGTGGCGACGATCTCCGGCACCGATGCTAAAACCTGGCTGCTCTCCCAGGCTGACTTCCTGGTGAAGCTCGCCGGGCGTAAGCTCTGGAGCGATCAGGATGTCACCACTGCCGCTGCACTGCTGAAAAGTGCCGATGCGAGCCTGGCGGACATGAACGATCCAAGCCTCATCACCGCACGTCGCGCGATCACCGAAGACATCGCCAGCCTCTCCGCCGTCTCACAGGTGGATTACGATGGCATTATCCTCAAAGTGAATCAGCTATCGAATCAGATTGATAACCTGCAGCTGGCAGATAACAACGACGACGACTCCCCGATGGATTCCGACGGCACCGAGCTTTCCAGCTCCCTGAGTGAATGGCGTGTGAACCTGCAAAAAAGCTGGCAGAACTTTATGGACAGCTTTATCACTATCCGCCGTCGCGACGAAACCGCCGTTCCGCTGTTAGCACCGAATCAGGATGTTTATCTGCGCGAAAACATTCGTTCCCGCCTGCTGGTTGCCGCCCAGGCCGTGCCACGTCATCAGGAAGAGACGTACAAACAAGCACTGGATAACGTCTCTACGTGGGTACGCGCTTACTACAATACCGATGATGCGACCACCACCGCCTTCCTCGAAGACATTGATAAACTGAGCCAACAGAACATCACCATGAACGTGCCAGATAAGCTGGAAAGCCAGCCGATTCTGGAGAAGCTGATGCAGACGCGAGTGCGTAATTTGCTGGCACAACCAGGTGTACCGGCTGAGCAAACTGGCGGAGCCGCTCCTGCACCCGCGCCTGAAAGCGCACCGCAAGGAGAGTAATGATGCTAAAAGTCCTCTTACTCTTCATCCTGCTGATCGCCGGGATCGTGCTGGGTCCGATGCTTGCCGGTCATCAGGGTTACGTCCTGATCCAGACCGATAACTACAACATCGAAACCAGCGTAACGGGTCTGGTGATCATTCTGATCCTCGGTGTGGTAGTGCTGTTTGCTGTCGAGTGGATCCTGCGCCGTATTTTCCGCACCGGCGCGCATACGCGTGGCTGGTTCGTAGGTCGTAAGCGCCGCCGCGCCCGTAAGCAAACCGAACAGGCACTGCTGAAACTTGCGGAAGGTGACTATCAGCAGGTTGAAAAGCTGATGTCAAAAAACGCCGATCATGCCGAACAGCCAGTTGTGAACTATTTGCTGGCTGCGGAAGCCGCGCAACAGCGGGGTGACGAAGTCCGCGCTAATCAACATCTGGAACGTGCGTCTGAACTGGCGTCTAACGACCCGATTCCGGTGGAAATTACGCGTGTTCGTCTGCAACTGGCACGCAATGAAAATCACGCTGCACGCCACGGTATCGACCGTCTGCTGGAAATTGCGCCACGTCACCCGGAAGTTCTGCGTCTTGCTGAGCAGGCGTATATTCGGACCGGTGCATGGGGTTCACTGCTGGATATCATTCCATCAATGGCGAAGGCCGAAGTGGGTGATGATGAACATCGTGATGAACTTCAGCGCCTGGCATGGATTGGCCTGATGGATCAGGCACGCGCCGATTTGGGCAGCGACGGTCTGAAAACCTGGTGGAAGAATCAGAGCCGGAAAACGCGTCAACAGATCCCACTGCAGGTGGCAATGGCAGAACATCTTATTGAATGTGACGATCATGACACCGCGCAGGAGATCCTTCTCGACGGTCTCAAACGCCAGTATGACGATCGACTGGTGATGGTGATCCCGCGTCTGAAAACCAATAATCCTGAGCAGATTGAAAAAGTGTTACGTCAGCAGATCAAAACTGTCGGTGACCGTCCGCTGCTGTGGAGCACGCTGGGTCAGTCGCTGATGAAGCATGGGGAATGGCAGGAAGCGAGCCTCGCCTTCCGCGCAGCACTGAAACAGCGTCCGGATGCGTTTGACTACGCATGGCTTGCCGATACGCTGGACAAGCAGCATAAGCCCGAAGAGGCAGCCGCCATGCGGCGTGACGGGCTGTTGTTGACCCTGCAAAACAACGGTACCCAGCAGTAAATAAACAGGAGGCCAAATGGCCTCCTTTTTTTATCGCCCTTCACCTGCTACATTCTTTGTACCCACATCTGCAAGCGAACCCGCCAATGTAACGATGTCTTTTCATTAACCTTTTTCACACACGCGCACATTCTGCAGCGTGGACTAAATCGTTTTTGAAAGGAAATCTTAATGAACTCGCTTTTGTATGCGCTTATTGAAGCGCTGTGCGGCCACCGCTGGCTGCGCCTGCTTGCCTGTGCTTTTATCTTTACTTCGCTGGGAAATGGTTTAACCCAGGTTGTGGTCTTCGGTTTGCTGTTATCGTGGTCAGCCCCGCCAGCACTGCTAACCCTCGCTTTTCTTTTCGCTACGGTACCAGGATTTGTCGGTAGCCTGATCGGTGAAAAGCTGTGCTCGCGCTATTCTCCAATATCTCTGCTGATACTGACTGAAGGACTAGGCTTGCTCGCCCTGCTCTTTCCCTTGTTTGGCGTGAGTTATCACAGCATTGCCGCGTTACTCGCCGTGCAATCCACTGAAGCGCTGCTCAGCGGGATGAGTTGGCCGGCGCTGACATTGCTCTTTAAGCGCGGCCTCAGTGAAGCGGAGCTACCTGCGGCAACCAGTCTGGAAACTGTGATTTTTGCTTCTCAGGTGTTGTTAGGTACCGGACTGGGCGTAGTGCTGTTCCAGAAGACATCCGTGTTTACACTGCTGGCTATTGATGCCGTCAGCTTTCTCGGGTCACTGTTAATGCTGTGGCTGACTGAGCGCCAGTTTTCAGCACCATCACTCCCGTCCCCTGATGAAGAGACAGCGCCTGCGGCGCTACGCTGGCTAACGTTGACCCGTCGGCAAAAACGCAGCCTGCTCATCCTCCCGGCGCTGGCAGCCGTCGGTTCACCGGCGATGGCGCTCCTTCCGGCACTCGTGCAACAGATCCATCCTCAGAATGCGGCGGGTCTTGCTCTGCCCCTGCTTTTCGCGAGGAGTATGGGACAACTTTGCGGCCCCATGCTGCTAAAAAGAGACAGCCTGGCGCGCTTTGCTGCCCACACACCGCGAATCATCGTTTGTCTCGGCATCTTTCTGGCCGCTTATGGCATGCTTCCGTTTTTGTCCGGATGGGTGGCCTGTGCGCTGGGGATGATCTTTATCGCACATCTGGCTTCGAATGTTCTCTTTGCGGCTGGCACGTTTGCTGTTCTTAGTAGCTTTGATGCCACGCAAACCGCTTCAGCCAGCGGTAAAGCCTGGCGCTGGCAAACGCTCAGCGCCTCTCTTTTCACTGGCACCGCAGCGATGGTGGCAACCGGGTTTGGCTCAGTACAGGCACTCTATACCGTCTCGTCAGTGGCTCTGCTGACCGTTGCTCTGATCATGTGCTTTTATCGGGAGTAAGACATAAAAAAACGCCTGCTATAAAAGCAGGCGTTAAAACAGGTCTGTAAGACAACATATTTGGTGCTTCACTCAACGTTGTGTCCATGGTGTTTGATGAGGCCGAAGCGACATCTGTCAGTGGACGATAAGCACCGTAAATGGCTCTGCGTCATTCCTGAGTTTATGAGGCACTAAGGCGAACATAAGAGATGGAATGAGCATCTACACGCATATTATTGCACGTAACGTGCCAACATAACACTCCGAACTTTTACACCGCGCAACATTTTAAGATAAAAGGAAATTATGCTGTTAAGCCCCGTCTTAAGCTCTACAACGTATCGGGAAAAGGCGGGTATATGTCGCCTGGAGGAGACAACAAAACCCATAAATAGTTATTTTGTTAATTTTCAATACGTTGTGCGTCGCTGAATTGCGACAATAAAAAAGGACGCTGTCGGGGGATCACTACAGGGATAAAAAGGCGCAGAAAACAAAAAACCCCGCCGAAGCGGGGTTCAAAATTGGTCGGCGAGAGAGGATTCGAACCTCCGACCCACTGGTCCCAAACCAGTTGCGCTACCAAGCTGCGCTACTCGCCGATGTACTGCTTTTTGAATTTTTAGTTCAATTCATTTAAAAAGTCGTGGTGCGAGGGGGGGGACTCGAACCCCCACATCCTAAGGACACTAACACCTGAAGCTAGCGCGTCTACCAATTCCGCCACCTTCGCAATTCACAACTCTTTCAATAATGGGGTGGCTAATGGGATTCGAACCCACGACAACTGGAATCACAATCCAGGGCTCTACCAACTGAGCTATAGCCACCACTGTATTCTTTCACGCGGTACTGACTACTTCTCAGACCACCGCAGCTCTAGCGCCGGGACTAAAATGGCGCGCCCGACAGGATTCGAACCTGAGACCTCTGCCTCCGGAGGGCAGCGCTCTATCCAGCTGAGCTACGGGCGCTTAGCGCCGTTGCGGGGCTGGATATTACGTACCTCCGTCCCCGCTGTCTAGTGCTTTTTTGAAAAAAATGCGCGTTTGGTTATGGTTTGCACATTTTGCCGCTTATTCCTCCACTTTCTGGGTGGTGCCACGGCGGCCCAGGCCAAAAAGCTTATACGCAGCCGTCACTGCCGCCAGGAAGATCAGCCCGACAAACAGCGACATGCGGGTATCGTCATTAAAGTACATTCCGATTAATACGCAAATCAGGAACGCCATCGTTAAATAGTTCGCATACGGGAACAGAATCGAGCGGAACGGATGGCTTTCAATCGCCTTTTTGTGCGCATGGCGGAAACGCAGCTGGCTGATGAGGATAACAAACCACGGCACCATGCCCGGCAGTACGCTGGCGCTATAGACATAAACAAACACGCGCTGCGGGTTAGGAATGATGTAATTCAGGCAAGAGCCAATCAGCAGAATCACAATAGATACCGCCACACCCGCAACCGGAACGCCAGCACGTGAGACTTTACTCATCGCCGCAGGCAGCTGGTTATTCTTCGAGAGCGCGTAAAGCATACGCCCGCAGCTGTACATTCCACTGTTACAGCCTGACAACGCTGCTGTCAGGACCACAAAGTTGATGATACCCGCCGCCGCCGTGATACCAATTTTGGCGAAGGTTAGAACAAACGGGCTTCCCGTCGTGCCAATTTCGTTCCATGGGAAGATGGTGACAATGACGAAGATCGCGCCCACATAGAAGATCAGGATACGCCACAGCACTTTACCCACTGCACTACGCAGCGTAACTTGCGGGTTTTTCGCTTCACCAGCGGTAATACCGATAAGCTCCACGCCCTGATACGAGGCCACAACGATACACAGTGCCGTCAGGAAACCCTTCCAGCCGCCAGCGAAAAAGCCGCCATGTTCAGTCAGGTTGCCAAAACCGATGGCGTGCCCGCCGTTGCCAAAGCCATAGAAAATCACGCCCAGACCAATAACAATCATCACGATGATGGTGGTGACTTTGATCATCGCAAACCAGAACTCGATTTCACCGTAAAGGCGCACGGCTGCCAGGTTTGCCAGGGCCACCAGCCCCACGGCAATGAGCGCGGGTATCCACTGGACCATGTCCGGGAACCAGAACTGGACGTAAACCCCTATCGCGGTAATCTCTGAGATCCCTACTGCCATCCACATAAACCAGTATGACCAGGCCGTCAGATAGCCGAAGAACGGGCTCATATAACGGTGCGCGTAAACGGCGAAGGAGCCGGTTACCGGCTCCAGAAAGAGCATTTCGCCCATCGAGCGCATGATGAAGAAGACAAACAGCCCGGCGATGATATACGCCAGTAATACGGAAGGGCCTGCCCATTTGAGCGTGCTTGCGGAGCCCATAAACAGGCCCACGCCGATAGTGCCGCCCAGCGCTATCAGTTCGATATGACGAGCTTCCAGCCCACGCTGTAGCTCCGGTTTTTTCTCTGCCATAGATCCTCGGTTGTGTCTGCTGTTTCCCGGCTTAAGAGCGGGTATTGTTTTTTAGTGGTACTAAAATACGGTGCGAATGGTTTCTTAAATTCTGCAAAATGGCAAACGATGCATTAAAAAAATAAATGCATTGCACAGATTCGCAGCAGTTTTGCAGGGGAGTTGCAGCGCGAATAGCATATCGCGCTACATTTTGATTACATTTTCCCGGTGTAGTGCCAGGCGAGATAACGCAGCAGACGGAGCTGGCGTTTAATACGTGTTGGTTGCGACAGCAGGCGGTACAGCCACTCCAGTCCCAGGTTTTGCCATACCTTCGGCGCACGTTTTACATGGCCAGTGAAGACGTCATACGTCCCACCGACGCCCATATAGAGGGCATCCGGGCAAACCAGACGGCAATCACGCATCAGGATTTCCTGGCGCGGTGAGCCCATCGCCACGGTGACAATTTTCGCCCCGCTGTCGCGCACGCGTTCAAACAACGCCTGTCGATCCTCTGGTTTGAAGTAACCATCCTGGCTGCCGGCAATATTAACATTCCATTGACGCCGCAGTTTCTCTTCTGTCTGAGCCAGTACTTCCGGCTTGCCGCCAATCAGGAACACTGGCGTACCCTCAGCACCTGCGCGGGCCATGAGCTGCTCCCAGAGATCGGCTCCTGCCACGCGTGAAACATTAGCGCCAGGATACTTTTTACGGATTGAGCGAACCACACTGATACCATCAGCATATTTGAACTCAGCCGCTTCTATCAGGGTTTTGACTTCGGCGTTATCTTCCACCGCCAGCATCTTTTCCGCATTGATGGCCACCAGCGTCCCGGATTTCATTTGGCCGTCGGCAAAAAGAAAATCCAGTGCGTGCTGCATGTCGCGCCAGCCAATAAGCTGCAAACCACGTAGCGCATAGCGCGGTGCAGACGTTTTATCAGTCATTACTATCCTTACTCAGACTTGCGACAGCGTTGTGCTGCCCTGCGGCTCGCGCTTGTGCACAAGCCCTGCACTGTCAAACAGCCAGTACAACAATTTGGCCAGTAACAGGCAGACGCCGAAAATGACCATGAAGAACACCACGCGCGAAACGAATGAGTCCAGCCCTTCGCGCGCCAGAACGATCATATTGAAAATGGCACCAAAGCAGAAACTGTGCAAAATGGCCGCTTTATAGCGGTTGGTCTCTTCATTACCACGCACGTAAAGCCAGTCGAACCACTTAATAATCAACCCTACGGCAACGGCCCCGGGCAGAATAAACCACGCCCCACCCATCACTACCAGAGAGCCAATCAGCGTTGGCGAGATGGCCAGTCCGGAATGGTTGTTCAGTACTTCCCAGGTAAAATAGTTCGCGGTATTGAGCACCACACCAGGACGGTCCGGCCATAGCCAGGAAGGGATAAAGACGTAGAAGTCGCGAACGATTGGCGCCAGGCCCTGGAAATCAATCTTGTCGTAGTTTTGCAGCAATAATGCCAGGTTTTCCCACGGTGAGAACGTATCACGCGTCAGGTAGAGGAACGTGTAAAACGCTTCATCACCCGCCACATTCATCCCATAGCGCTTCAGTGCCAGCCAGAACATCCCGACAATGCCAAACACCCCAGCCGCCACCAGCATCCACAGCGAGATCCAACCGCGAATGATGCCGATAAACAGGAAGATGGCGAAGGCGATAATGATGTTCGCGCGCGTACCGCCCACAATCATGTAAGTCAGAATGCCGAACGCGACGGTGCTGACCAGGAAGAACAGCCACGCTTTGCTGTCCTGCCGCAGGAAGAAGATCACCAGCATTGCCGGGATGAAGAAGTAGAAGAAACGCTTAAGCGCCACGCCTGAGACTTCGGCCGAAAAAATCTGGCTGTAGGAGTGCAGCTTAAACAGCAGGAAGCCGTTATGCATGAAGAAGATACCGACACTGACCAGAGCGATGGTCATTAGCATCACCCATGTCAGGTGGGTCTCAACCCTGTTCATGGTAAAAAGCGCCCGGCGTGGCGCGGTTGCCTGCGCTGGACGCAGCCGTGTTTTATAGGTGACGTAATAAACCGCATAGAAACAGGTTGCAGCCAGAAGTGCCTGGAGCAAAATTTCTGGCGGCGCGACGCTCACGTCAAAACGGAAGACCAGAATGCTGGTTAGCGGGAAACCGAAAAAGAACGTCAGCAAAAACAGTAATGAGAAGAATACGTTAAAGTTGAAACGCACGCGGCGGAATTCGAACCAGGTGAGCGTGGCGATAAACAGTGTGCTCAGGAGCCAAACGACCAGCAAACCGCTGAATTGCAACTGGCTCATGCTTTGTCTCCTGCAGCGATACGCAGCGCACGGTGCCACGGCGAGAGGTAATTCGGGCTGAAGAAGTCGATGGAATTTTTGTCCACCAGCGCCAGTTGTCGCTGTGCTTCCCGAACAACCTCTTCATTAAGCACATCGGTAGTAAACAGCACCGGTAGATTCTGCTCGACCATATCTTGCCAGAACGGATTATCGCGATTAAGTACACAGGGGATCCCGGCCTGAATCAGCAGACACAGCGTGCCAATCCCCTGCTGGCGGGCAAAGATAAAATACCCGAGATCGCATTTCCTCAGCAGCGCAAGGTACTCATCAAATTCCAGCTTATTATCGAGAATTTGCAAATTCCCGGCGCTGAATAACGCCAGCCCCTGTTGGCGAACCTCGTCGATATAGGCGTCGTTGTTGAGGGGGTAACCCATCGGGACAACCACATTGACGGTATCGCCAAATTGCTGATAAACAGCCCTGAGCGCGGCAGCATGTTCGTTGCTGCGATCGCCAGAGTTACCGACCAGAATCGTCAGTTTCCCCTCCCGTGGCGTGTCGCTCCCCATCGTGTTCAGCGCCGGGTTCATTCGGGTCGGGAAATAGAGCAACTCGCCGCGCACATCAGGATGCTGTTTCGCAAAATAATTCAGATCGCCTCGGGTGGCAAAAACACAGCCCACGCGTCCCTGCGCCATGCGACGCAGCGGGTAGAAAAGCCGGAATTTCCAGCCGCGGGAAACCTCGTAAAGATCGGCCCCCCAGATATGCCAGCTGCACTGGGAGGGTTTAATTCCGCCGCTTAACAGTGCCATCCACAGACCGGTATTAAACTGCCCGTGGAAGAAGAAGCGTTGCTCACGATCTGCTTTGGCTTTGGCAACGACCGCCTTCGCCAGCGTGGCCTTATCCGGCCAGAATTCGATTGTCAGCGCCGGAAACGCCTCGCTCAGGCCCTTATCCTGACCTGCAACCATAAATTCACGTGCATCAGGATCACCCGATGCCAGCTCATCGTTGAAGAACCGCAAAACGGTCTGGTTATGGTGTGGGATATCCGATCCCAGGATGTGAATCAGTGCAGTCATGCGCGTTTACGCCAAAGTAAAAATACGCCGCAACAGGCAGCAAAATAAACGATATAGGTTGCCATGTAGGCCTGAGCCGCTCCCAGCGCCCCGTGTGCGGGGATCAGCCAGTGCGAGAACGCCGTCAGGAGCGTAAACTGGCTAATCTCAGCCAGGATATACAAACGCAGCGAGGCTTTCGCAATCACCAGATAGCCAAAAACGTAAGCCCCCACTTTCAGTACATCCCCCACCAGCTGCCAGGCAAAGAGATCGCGCATGGCGGTAAACTTCGCTGAGAAAAGCAGCCAGATGGCAACATCGCGCAATAACCAGACGGTAAAACTCGCGGCCGCAACAGCCGGCAACACAAAGCGCAGAGATCGAAAAATCTCACGGGTAATATCCTGCCTGGACGTCAGGCGCGATAAGGTTGGCAGTAAATAAACGCTAAAGGAAGCCGTTATAAACTGGAGGTAGGCGTCGGAAATGCTACTTACGCCCTGCCAGATACCGACCTCATCCCAGCTATAATGCGCCGCCAGCAGGTTTCGCATCATTACGTAGGCCACGGGTAACGTGACGGAGGTGATGAGCGCCATCAGGGTAAATTTACCCAACTGGCTGGCAAGAACCTTGTCCCACTGAGGTTTCAGGTAGCTCAGAGGGATGACGCCACGACGCATCAGCATAAACGCGGCAGGAACAACAACCAGCGCCGGAACCAGCGCCAGCCCCAGCAGTGCGCCTTCATACCCTCCAAGGCGATAGCAGAAGTAATAGGCAATAACACCGATGACGCTCCCCAGGATTAACGCAAGGGCGTTCCCGGCAGCATCACGAAAGCCTTTCATCAGCGCCAGTAGCAGGTTAGCCCAGGCAATGCCCATCTGAACCAACGCAACCAGACGCACCAGGCCCTGATATTGGGTATGCCCGAACAATCCCTGGCTAATAGGGGCTGCCGCCAACAGAAATACAACCGCCAGCAGAGTCGAAAAAACAGATACCATTGCCGAAGAGGTACCAACTACCCTACGGAGCTGGGCTGCATCATCATGGTACTGAGCAACGTATTTGGTCACGCCGTTAAAAATACCGGCTCCGGCCAGCACACCAAGGACGGTAACAAGCTGGCGGAAATTACCTGCCAGCCCCACACCTGAAGGGCCAAATGAAACGGCCAGCAGCTTGACGACCAACAGCCCGGCGCCAATTTTTACAAGTGTGGACGCGGCGGTCCACACCGATGCTTTTGCCAGAGACATATCAGCCGAAATAACTCAGAAGGGTATTAATCACCGTACGCTGGTTAACCGGCGCGAGGTTATAGAAGAGTGGTAAGCGAAGCAGACGCTCACTTTCTTTGGTGGTGTAACGATCTTCACCTGCGAATACCCCAAACTCCTCACCCGCCGGGCTGGAGTGCAGCGGAATGTAGTGGAACACCGCCATAATTTCGGCTTCTTTCAGCCAGGCAATAAGCTTGCTGCGATCGTCGTTATCGCGCAGCTTAATGTAGAACATGTGCGCGTTGTGTACACAATCAGCCGGGATCGTTGGCAGTTCAATACGTCCGGCTTTTGCCAGAGGCTCAAGCGCATCGTAATACGTTTGCCAAAGGGTCAAACGCTGGAGGTTGATACGTTCCGCTGCTTCCAGCTGCGCCCACAGATAGGCAGCCTGCAGATCCGCCATCAGATAGCTTGAGCCAATATCGCGCCAGGTATATTTGTCGACCTGGCCACGGAAGAACTGGCTACGGTTGGTGCCTTTTTCGCGGATCACTTCCGCACGCTCTACCAGAGCCCGGTCATTAATCAGCGTCGCCCCACCTTCCCCACCTGCGGTGTAGTTTTTGGTTTCGTGGAAGCTAAAGCAGCCAATATGGCCGATAGTCCCCAGCGCACGCCCTTTGTAAGTGGACATCACGCCCTGGGCGGCATCTTCCACCACAAACAGGTTATGTTTTTTGGCGATCGCCATGATGGTGTCCATTTCACAGGCCACACCCGCGTAGTGAACTGGAACAATTACACGTGTTTTGTCGGTGATTGCCGCTTCAATCAGCGTCTCGTCAATGTTCATGGTATCCGGGCGGATATCCACAAAGACGATTTTCGCCCCGCGCAGAACAAACGCGTTCGCCGTGGAAACGAAGGTGTAGCTCGGCATAATCACTTCATCGCCAGGCTGGATATCCAGCAATAGTGCTGCCATTTCCAGTGATGCTGTACAGGACGGGGTCAGCAGAACTTTGGCACTGTGAAAACGCTGTTCCATCCACTGCTGGCAGCGACGGGTAAACCCACCATCACCGCAGAGTTTGCCGCTGCCCATAGCAGACTGCATATAGTCAAGTTCAGTTCCCACGACGGGTGGTGCGTTAAATGGAATCATCTTGTCACCTGTATAACCAGTAGGCGGTGGCGTCGATGTTGGCACCACTCGCAATATAACGTTTAAGCGCGGCAGTATTACCCACCTGAGTCGCCACCCGCAGCGTCGAGACCTGTTGCTGCTGCGCCCAGTGAAGCGCCGCCTGCATGAGCTTTTCACCCATGCCACGCCCGGCTAATAAGCCAATACGCGCCTCGCGCTCGTTGAGCTTACGCAGCGAGACAAATCCCTGAATTTGCCCGTCCACGGCACGAAAAACCAGGCAGACATGGTCAAAGGTCCCTTTGACCGCATTCTCCACCCACTGGGCGTAGAAACGTCCGCTATCGTCAGGCGCGTACCAGGGCGTGCGAAAACGGCTCTGAGCAAACGCCCGAACCGCCATCTGACGCAGCACGGGAATATCCTGTTCCGCTGCAAATTCCGCGCCTGACGCATCATGCCGGGTGAGCGTTATAGAAAGATCGACCTCACCTTCAACCAGCTTAAAGCCGTGTTGCTGGAGCGCATCCAGCAGGTCAGCACGGTCTGCTGGGATCTTAGCCTGAACCCTCTGCCAGGCTGTAAAGTCAGATTCCGTCAGTGCCGGCGCATCATCTCGCAGACGCGCAATGGCCGAGGGTAGACCGAAAAAGGTACTCTCCCAGTGCAGAGGTTCAAGTACCCCATTCAGGCTACTCAACGCCAGACACCTTTGGTATCAACGATGTACTGCTGACGAACAGTATCACCGGACGTTGCTTTAAATTCTTTATGATCCACCAGCAGCACCAGCACATCCGCCGTCGCCAGCGCATCCTCCAGCGCGGTCAGCGTACAGTGCCCCACCAGCTTTGCCGGCAGCTCATGAATATTCGGTTCGACCACCAGCGTTTCGCCCTTGTGCCATCCGGCAATCATCTCAGCAATTTCCATTGCCGGGCTTTCACGCAAATCATCAATGTTCGGTTTGAATGCCAGGCCAAAGCAGGCAATTTTCAGTTCACTGGCGCGCTTGCCGCTCTCTGCCAGGCAATCCGCAACCGTGGATTTAACCTGATTGAGTACCCAGTGAGGCTTGCTGTCGTTCACTTCACGCGCAGTGCGAATCAGACGTGCCTGCGCCGGGTTTTGCGCCACGATAAACCACGGATCGACGGCGATACAGTGACCGCCCACGCCAGGACCTGGCTGCAGAATGTTGACGCGCGGATGGCGATTCGCCAGGCTGATTAACTCCCAGACGTTAATCCCCTGATCGGCGCAGATCAACGACAACTCATTCGCAAACGCGATGTTCACGTCACGGAAGCTGTTTTCTGTCAGCTTGCACATTTCCGCCGTACGCGAGTTAGTCACCACGCATTCGCCTTCAAGGAAAATCTTGTACAGCGCGCTGGCGCGAGCGGAACAAACGGGCGTCATACCGCCAATTACGCGGTCGTTTTTAATCAGTTCGACCATGACCTGCCCCGGCAGCACGCGCTCCGGACAATAGGCAATATTGATATCGGCCTGCTCACCCGCCTGCTGCGGGAAGCTTAAATCAGGTCGTGCTTCTGCCAGCCACTGCGCCATCTGCTCGGTTGCCCCAACCGGAGAGGTCGACTCCAGGATCACCAGCGCCCCTTTCTTCAGGACAGGTGCAATTGACTTCGCTGCGGCCTCGACGTAAACCATGTCGGGCTCATGGTCGCCTTTGAATGGCGTTGGAACAGCAATCAGATATGCATCGGCTTCAACAGGTGTGGTACTGGCGCGCAGGAATCCCCCATCAACGGCCTCTTTGACCACACGGTCGAGATCGGGCTCCACAATATGAATTTCGCCACGGTTAATGGTTTCTACCGCACGTGCGTTGATATCCACACCAACGACCTGCTTTTGACGGGAGGCAAACGCTGCCGCAGTGGGCAAGCCAATGTAGCCAAGACCAATGACAGAGATGGTAGTAAAACTCATAACGATATCCGATTGTGTTTAAGTGCATGCAAAATACGACCACAAGCCTGCCCGTCTCCATACGGATTATGGGCCCGGCTCATCGCCTGATACTCTTCATTGTCGTGCAGCAGGCGCGTGACCTCTTCGACGATCAACTTTGTGTCGGTTCCGACCAGACGTACCGTACCCGCTTTGACGGCTTCCGGACGCTCGGTCGTTTCACGCATCACCAGAACGGGCTTGCCGAGGGACGGCGCTTCTTCCTGAATGCCACCTGAATCGGTAAGGATCAGCCAGGCATGATTCATCAACCAGACAAACGGCATGTAATCCTGAGGTTCAATCAGAAGGACATTTTCGACATGACCCAGGATACGGTTGACGGGTTCGCTCACATTAGGATTGAGATGTACCGGATAGACAATCTGTACATCGTCGTTCTGCGCGGCGATTTCAGCCAGCGCATGACAGATTTGCTCAAAGCCCCGACCAAAGCTTTCACGACGGTGGCCGGTGACCAGAATGGTTTTTTTGCCATTATTCAGGAACGGATAGCGGGCTGCGAGGTCCTTCTGCAGATCGCTGTTTGCCAGTACGCGATCGCGTACCCAGATCAACGCATCAATGACCGTATTGCCGGTCACAAAAATTTTATTATCGGCAATATTTTCACGCAGCAAGTTCTGACGCGAGTTTTCGGTTGGCGCAAAGTGGTACATGGCCAGATGACCGGTGAGCGTACGGTTGGCCTCTTCCGGCCATGGGGAATAAAGGTTGCCGGTACGCAGACCCGCCTCAACATGACCAACGGGAATACGTTGGTAAAACGCAGCCAGACTTGTCGCCACGGTGGTAGTGGTGTCACCGTGAACCAGCACGACGTCAGGTTTGAATGACTCCAGGATCGGCTTGAGCTCTTGCAGAATACGGCAGGTTATCTCGGTCAACCCTTGCCCCGGCTTCATAATATTAAGGTCATAATCCGGGACGATGGAAAAGAGCGTTAAGACCTGATCAAGCATCTCACGGTGTTGGGCAGTGACGCACACTTTCGCTTCAATATCAGGATCATTGGCCAGCGCGTGAACCAGAGGTGCCATCTTAATGGCCTCCGGCCTGGTGCCAAATACGGTAAGTACTTTCACATCGATTCTCTTCGATTAGACGATGAAGACCGTAGCCTTCATCGTAGACGGCGTTCTTAGTTTGTGCGACGACGCGTTAACGCCACGCCAGCGCCCGTCAGTGCGCCTACAATCCCCCACATAATCATCAGGAATGCACGACGCGGACTATCGCGTTTTACAGGTTCTTCAGGCGTTCGCAAATAACGATAGGTCTGAAAACGCGGGTCCAGCGTTGGACCAACATTCAGGGTGGTGAGCATCGCGCGGTTTTGATCGTAGTCGAGGTCAAAATCAGGACCAACAGCCTGGAGGTTTTCCAGACGAGCCTGCAGCATTGGGCGACCAAGCAGGAACATTTCAGAATCAGGCAGTTCATCCGCCGGGACATCCGTTTCGCTGCGGGAAATATTACGCTGCTCCGCAATTTTCAAAGCCTGCTCAATATTGTGTACGCGGCGGGAGAAAATGGCTTGTGCCACCTCTTCCTGACGTTTTACCTGGGCTTTCATCTGGATGGTACGGGCCGCCCAGGCACCTTTAAGCTCTTCATTGAGATGGCTTGCAGCACGCTGGCTGGCAAAAGCAACGTACTGACGCAACAGGTTATTAGCATCCGGTGCCGTTTCCGCAACCAGTTTGACGCTGTCATTAACGTTACGCAGCGCATCACCCGGCGTAAACTGGATGTTGTTTATCAGGTCATCCAAAAACGCGGCATCCGCTTTGCTGTTGCCCACCATACGCTGCTTGTAATAATCCGTCTGACTCCAGAAATCGCGGCGTGTATCCCACGAGGCCAGTTGCATCACAAACTCTTTGTACGCCTCATCCATGACGGAAGCCTGATCGGGTGTCGCCAGATTCGCCTTGATATCCAGGTT
Source organism: Pantoea sp. LS15 (assembly GCF_012241585.1). NCBI lineage: Bacteria > Pseudomonadati > Pseudomonadota > Gammaproteobacteria > Enterobacterales > Erwiniaceae > Pantoea > Pantoea sp. LS15. Next base: position 21,904 of record NZ_JAAVXA010000017.1, on the reverse strand, counting down.
ACGCAGGAACTGCTGCTGGGAATAAAACCCGCCGAGCATGTTAACCGTTGGTCTGTCTGTAATTGCCGTGGCGCTCCACTCTTGTTTTGCAAAGAAGGTGTAGGCCAGCGCTAACAGTGCGAACCCCAGCGCGATCCCCGCAATCCAAAGTTTGCCTGCCCATAACACGCGAAACAAACCCCGAATATCCAGTTCATTCTCAGTTACCACTGATTTCGCTCCCGCCAACGGTTGAGTCATCATAGTCCCGGTTTTACTTAGTTAATGTTGTGTTTTTGTCATTGTTACGACGCATCCTGCGTTTCAGACGTTTAATGAATCGCGCCACTTTCCATGCGCGCTTAATACAGTAGCCGTACAGGAAAAATGCTAGCAAGAATAATACCAACATTACCCATTCAGGAATGAAATGCGCATATTCTGCAGCGACGCCAATGGCTGCCAGAATAGCCGCGGCCAGGGTGATCAGGACAAACGCCTGACGAGAAGTAAAACCCGCGCGCATGATGAGGTGATGAATATGCTGACGATCAGGAGAGAAAGGACTCATCCCTTTACGCAGACGGCGATACATAATCGCCACCATATCCATTAACGGGATGGCAATTATCCACAGGGCAGTCACGGGGCTAATCGGATGCGTTTTACCCTGAGTGGTTTCCAGCAAAATCCAGATAACAGTAAAACCGATTAGTGTACTGCCCGCATCCCCCATAAAGACTTTATAGCGACGCCCCAGCGCACCGAGGTTTAGAAGGATATAAGGCAGGATGGCGGCAATCATGGCGAAACACCACATTGACAGGCTGTACTGACCATCAAACCAGAGAATGATGCCGATAGCGGCAAAGGAAACCGATGACAACCCACCGAGCAGACCGTCAATACCGTCCACCATGTTGAAAGCGTTAATCGCAGCCCAGACAGCAAACAGTGTCAGGAAGAAGCCAAATGGACCCAGGACTAACTCCCAGGGGCCGAACACATAACCGAGGCTTCTCAGGTAAAGTCCGCCAACGACCATCATAATCACGCCAATCGCCGCCTGGACGGTGGCGCGGATCTTCACCGCGATATCGAATCGGTCATCCAGTGCCCCGACGAGTACCAGGACACCCGCACAGGCGAGATAGAGGGCTGCGTGAGGAATATAATAATCCGCAATGCCAAACGTGAAACAAATACCAGCGTAAACAGAAATCCCTCCAACCAGAGGAATAAGTCCCTGATGACGTTTACGAAAATTGGGTTTATCCACCAATCCTATTCTTTTTGCCACCTTACGCGCGATGAACAAAAAACAGGTTGTGAATAAAAAAATACTGATCAGCTCAGTAACGGCGGTGAGTAGATTCACAATGGATTGCTCTCAACAAATGTTAGTCCCGGAAGTATAACCATGAAGCCCCCGCCTCAGAAGTAATAAAGGTGGCTTCTTACAACTCCCTTTGTATATTTTTCAATCAATTATTTCTTTGACTGTACAAACGGTCCTATTGTCGCACCGACCGGTCAAAATTGGGAGTGTGTGGTAATAGCGTATAGTCCATAAAAGAAAAACGCCACGTAAAAACGTGGCGTTCACTGGCTTTATTTGCGTTACGAGCGTTTCATCATGTCGAAGAAATCGTCGTTGGTTTTGGTCATCGCCAGCTTGTTAATGAGGAATTCCATTGCGTCGATTTCACCCATTGGATGGATGATTTTGCGCAGGATCCACATTTTCTGCAGCTCTTCCTGTGTGGTGAGCAGCTCTTCTTTACGGGTACCGGAACGGTTGTAATCGATAGCCGGGAAGACGCGTTTTTCAGCAATCTTACGAGAGAGGTGCAGTTCCATGTTACCTGTACCTTTAAACTCTTCGTAGATAACTTCGTCCATTTTGGAGCCGGTATCGATCAGCGCCGTCGCGATGATGGTCAGGCTGCCGCCCTCTTCCACGTTACGTGCAGCACCGAAGAAACGCTTCGGACGATGCAGGGCGTTGGCATCCACACCACCGGTCAATACTTTACCGGAAGCCGGAACCACGGTGTTGTACGCACGGGCCAGACGCGTAATGGAGTCGAGCAGGATGATCACGTCTTTCTTGTGCTCAACCAGGCGTTTCGCCTTCTCGATAACCATTTCCGCAACCTGAACGTGACGAGATGCTGGTTCGTCAAAGGTAGAAGCCACAACTTCACCTTTAACCAGACGCTGCATCTCCGTTACTTCTTCCGGACGTTCGTCAATCAGCAGCACCATCAGCACACAGTCTGGGTGGTTATAGGCGATGCTCTGCGCGATGTTCTGCAGCAGCATGGTTTTACCCGCTTTTGGCGGTGCCACAATCAGACCACGCTGACCACGACCAATTGGTGATGCCAGGTCCAGAACACGTGCGGTTAAGTCTTCGGTAGAACCGTTACCACGCTCCATGCGCAGGCGAGAGTTCGCGTGCAGCGGCGTTAAGTTCTCAAAGAGGATCTTGTTACGCGAGTTTTCTGGTTTGTCGTAGTTAACTTCATTAACTTTCAACAGTGCAAAGTAGCGTTCACCCTCTTTAGGAGGACGAATCTTACCTGAAATGGTGTCACCAGTGCGGAGGTTGAAACGGCGGATTTGGCTAGGGGATACGTAGATGTCGTCAGGGCCGGCGAGGTAGGAGCTGTCTGCAGAGCGGAGGAAACCAAATCCGTCTTGCAATATCTCCAGCACACCGTCGCCAAAGATATCTTCGCCACTCTTAGCGTGCTGCTTCAGGATGGCGAAAATGATGTCCTGCTTGCGCATACGAGCCTGGTTTTCCAGCCCCATATTTTCGCCGAGAGTGATCAGCTCAGAAACCGGCGTATTCTTTAATTCGGTAAGATTCATAATGGTGTGGGTTCTTAAACTCGGGGTGATTCTCGAACTTAATGTTGTGAATGGTATGGCAGGGTCATCCATGCCTGTTTAGCGGCCATCAACTCATGTCTGTTCGCTGTCTGGTCACAGGGAAAGAACGCAGAACTGAAACGACAAGACGGATTGAGTGACAAGCCCGGAATTTAGCCACTTCACGCACTGTATATGTCAACAACGGGAAGTATCGGGTAAAACAAGATTCAAACAACAAGATATGTTTAAAACGAAGTCATAGCTAACTTAGCACGACTTCAGCCGGGCGTCCAGAGTTCCACATCATTTAGCCGGGAGCTCTGAACGCACAGCGGAGAAACCTTACGCCAGGTTAGCGTCCAGGAACTCTTTCAGTTGACCTTTGGACAGCGCGCCCACTTTGGTCGCCGCCACTTCGCCGTTTTTGAACAGCAGCAGGGTCGGAATGCCACGGATACCGTATTTTGGTGCAGTGCCCGGGTTCTGGTCGATGTTCAGCTTGGCAACGGTCAGTTTGCCCTGATATTCGTCGGCGATCTCATCCAGAATCGGGGCGATCATTTTGCAAGGACCACACCATTCAGCCCAGAAATCGACGAGGATCAGCCCGTCAGCCTTAAGTACGTCC
>NZ_JAAVXA010000017.1:0-18368 GCF_012241585.1 Pantoea sp. LS15 | reverse complement strand
ATAACTCCACAGGAATAAGCCTGGTACGTTGGTTTTGTCTCCACCAACGACGTGTTGATGTCGCATTAACCAACTAAAGGTTGACTTTATTTCACCGGATACGCTTTCGTAAAGCAATAGTAAGCTGATATTCTACCACACTATGAGCAAAACACATTTAACAGAACAGAAGTTTTCCGACTTCGCCCTGCACCCAAAGGTGACAGAAGCCCTTGAAAATAAAGGGTTTCATAACTGCACGCCCATTCAGGCCCTCGCGCTGCCGCTAACGCTGGCCGGTCGCGATGTTGCAGGGCAGGCGCAAACCGGTACTGGCAAAACGATGGCGTTCTTAACGTCAACGTTTCATTATTTACTTTCTCATCCAGCGATTGCAGACCGCAAAGTTAACCAGCCGCGCGCGCTAATTATGGCCCCAACGCGAGAACTGGCGGTACAGATCCATGCAGACGCTGAGCCCCTGGCGCAGGCTACCGGCCTGAAGCTTGGCCTGGCCTATGGCGGCGACGGCTACGATAAACAGCTTAAAGTGCTGGAAAGCGGTGTGGATATCCTGATCGGTACCACAGGCCGCCTCATTGATTACGCTAAACAGAATCACATCAACCTCGGTGCCATCCAGGTCGTGGTGCTGGATGAAGCTGACCGTATGTACGATCTGGGCTTCATCAAAGACATCCGCTGGCTGTTCCGTCGCATGCCTCCGGCAAATCAGCGTCTGAACATGCTGTTCTCCGCTACCCTTTCTTATCGCGTACGCGAGCTGGCGTTCGAGCAGATGAACAACGCCGAATATGTGGAAGTGGAGCCCGAGCAGAAAACAGGTCACCGTATTAAAGAAGAGCTCTTCTATCCATCCAATGAAGAGAAAATGCGTCTGCTGCAAACGCTGATCGAAGAAGAGTGGCCAGATCGCGCCATTATCTTCGCGAACACCAAGCACCGCTGCGAAGACATCTGGGGTCATCTGGCTGCCGATGGTCACCGTGTTGGCCTGCTGACCGGCGATGTGGCGCAGAAAAAACGCCTGCGCATTCTTGAAGAGTTCACCCGTGGCGATCTCGATATTCTGGTCGCAACCGACGTGGCAGCACGTGGTTTACACATTCCAGCCGTGACGCACGTCTTTAACTATGACCTGCCAGACGACTGCGAAGACTACGTACACCGTATCGGTCGTACCGGTCGAGCCGGTGCAAGCGGTCACTCGATTAGCCTTGCGTGTGAGGAGTATGCGCTGAATCTTCCAGCCATTGAGACTTACATCGGTCACTCCATTCCGCAGAGCAAATACAATCCGGAAGCGCTGTTAAGCGAACTGCCGCCGCCTAAGCGCCTTACCCGAGCCCGCTCCGGCAATGGTCCGCGCCGCTCTGGCGCACCGCGTAATCGTCGTCGTTCAGGTTAAGAAAATATGCTCAGTTCCACCTCGCTTTATGCGGCAATTGATCTCGGTTCGAATAGTTTTCATATGCTGGTTGTGCGCGAGGTGGCGGGAAGCATACAAACGCTGACGCGTATTAAGCGCAAGGTCCGCCTCGCGGCGGGCCTGAGCAGCGATAACCACCTCTCTCATGAAGCCATGGAACGTGGCTGGCAGTGTCTGCGGCTCTTTGCTGAGCGTCTGCAGGATATCCCGCATTCCCAAATTACCGTTGTCGCCACAGCGACGCTCCGCCTGGCGGTTAACGCCGTAGATTTTATTGCCAAAGCGCAGGAAATTCTGGGGTGTCCGGTTCAGGTTATCAGTGGTGAAGAAGAAGCCCGCCTGATCTATCAGGGTGTTGCACACACGACAGGGGGTGATGATCGCCGTCTGGTCGTGGATATCGGCGGTGCCAGCACCGAACTCGTGACCGGTACCGGCGCACAGGCAACGTCACTGTTCAGCCTCTCGATGGGCTGCGTGACCTGGCTTGAGCGCTATTTCACTGACCGGAATCTGGCGAAAGAAAACTTCGACGAGGCGGAGAATGCCGCACGCGAGGTGTTACGCCCGGTCATGGATGAACTGCGTTATCACGGCTGGAAAGTCTGCGTGGGTGCTTCTGGCACTGTGCAGGCTTTGCAGGAAATCATGATGGCGCAGGGAATGGATGAGCGGATTACGCTTGCCAAACTTCAGCAACTGAAACAGCGAGCTATTCAGTGTGGGCGGCTTGAAGAGCTTGAAATTGAAGGCCTGACGCTTGAACGTGCGCTGGTTTTTCCAAGTGGGCTGGCCATCCTGATTGCGATTTTCACCGAGCTGAACATTCAGTGTATGACGCTGGCTGGCGGCGCACTGCGAGAAGGCCTGGTCTATGGGATGTTGCATCTGTCGGTTGATCAGGACATTCGCAGCCGTACTCTGCGCAACGTGCAGCGTCGTTTTCTGGTTGATATCGACCAGGCGGGTCGCGTGGCGCAACTGGCATCACGCTTCGCTGATCAGGTTGCCACCGGCTGGGATCTTGACCCTTTGAGCCGTGATTTATTGCTGAGCGCCTGCGCGCTACATGAAGTGGGGCTGAGCATTGATTTCAAACAGGCCCCTGTTCATGCGGCCTATCTGGTACGTAACCTCGATTTACCGGGCTACACACCTGCACAGAAAAAGTTGCTGGCAACGCTGCTGCTGAACCAGACCAACACTGTTGACCTCTCCTCTTTACATCAGCAGAACGCCGTACCGCCACGCGTGGCCGAGCATCTGTGCCGTCTGCTACGTCTGGCGATTCTGTTTGCCAGTCGCCGTCGTGATGATTTGCTACCTGCCATCAATCTGGTCGCTGATGGCGAGAAGCTTTCGCTGACGTTACCGGAAAACTGGATTGATAATCATCCCCTTGGGGCAGAGATGATCGAACAGGAGTGCCAGTGGCAAAGTTATGTACACTGGGTTCTTGAAGTGAAGTAATTCCCTGAGCATTGCCGGGTGGCGGCTTCACCTTACCCGGCCTAAAAATAAATATTTATCCTTTCTCTTTGGCTTTCGCCAGCATGGCGCGAATGTTCGCCACGTTAGCCTGCCCCTTGTGCATCCGCTCTTCTGCCGTAATCACTTTGCGCTCCTGCTCCCAGATCAGATCGTCCTGCGGTAGCTCCAGCAGGAAACGACTCGGCTCCGGGCGCACCAGTTCGCCATACTGACGGCGCTCTTTGCACAGTGTGAATGTCAGCTCTTTCTGCGCACGGGTGATCCCGACATAGGCCAGACGGCGTTCCTCGTCGACGTTATCTTCATCAATGCTGCTCTGGTGCGGCAGCAAACCTTCTTCCATACCGACCAGATATACATACGGGAACTCCAGTCCTTTTGAGGCGTGTAACGTCATAAGCTGAACCTGGTCAGCCTCTTCCTCGCTCTCCCCACGTTCCATCATGTCGCGAAGGGTAAAGCGGGTGACCACCTGAGTCAGGGTCATCGGCTCATCTATCTCCGAACCTTCCAGCATTTCGGTCATCCAGCTGAACAGCTGGTTAACGTTTTTCATCCGCATCTCAGCGGCTTTCGGGCTGGCTGAGGTTTCGTACAACCAGGATTCGTAATCAATACCGTGAATGAGATCGCGAACTGCCGCGACAGGTTCACGTTCCGCAAGGCGCTGCACCTCTCCCAGCCAGTGGGTGAAACGGGTTAACGAATCGTAACCACGTCCGGTCAGCATCTGACTCAGCCCCATATCGAAGCTGGCGGTAAACAGGCTTTTGTTGCGGGTCATCGCCCATTCACCCAGTTTTTGCAGCGTGGCCGGGCCAATCTCGCGCTTCGGGGTATTCACGATACGCAGGAAAGCGCTGTCATCATCCGGGTTGGTGAGCACACGCAGATATGCCAGCAGATCTTTGATTTCAGGACGTGAGAAGAACGACGTACCGCCCGAGATCTTGTACGGAATGCGGTTTTGCATCAGCATCTTTTCAAAGACGCGCGACTGGTGGTTACCGCGATAGAGGATCGCGTAATCCTTATATTCGGTTTTATTAACGAAGTGGTGGGCAATTAGCTCGCCGGTAACGCGTTCAGCCTCATGCTCTTCATTGTTGGCACTGAGCACTTTAAGCTCTGTGCCGTAACCCAGTTCGGAGAACAGACGCTTCTCAAACACATGCGGGTTATTGGCGATCAGGATATTCGCCGACTTGAGGATACGCCCGGAAGAACGGTAGTTTTGCTCCAGCTTAATCACCTGCAACGCAGGAAAATCTTTGCTTAACAACACCAGGTTTTGTGGACGCGCACCGCGCCAGGAGTAAATTGACTGGTCATCGTCACCCACCACAGTGAAACGCGCGCGCTGCCCCACCAGCAGCTTCACCAGTTCGTACTGGCTGGTGTTGGTATCCTGATATTCATCCACCAGCAGGTAGCGGATCTTGTTCTGCCAGCGCTCACGCACCTCTTCATTACGCTGAAGCAGTAGCGTTGGCAGGAGGATCAGATCGTCGAAATCCAACACGTTACACGCTTTCATATGCGCATCGTACAGGCTGTAGCAGTGGGCGAAGATCCTGTCCCGTTCACCTTTCGCACCCGCTGCCGCCTGTGCAGGCGTCATCAGATCGTTTTTCCAGTTTGAGATCGTCGAGATCAGCTGTTGCAGCAGAACTTTGTCGTCTTCGATCAATCCTTCGGTGAGCTCTTTGAGCAACGCCACCTGGTCGGTGTCATCGAAAAGAGAGAAGTTGGACTTCATCCCCAGTGCGGCGTATTCGCGTTTAATGATATCCAGCCCCAGGGTATGGAAGGTGGAGATCATCAGCCCGCGCGCCTCTTTGCGCCCCAGCGTCTGGCCAACACGCTCTTTCATCTCGCGCGCTGCTTTGTTGGTAAATGTCACCGCCGCAATGTGGCGTGCCTGATAGCCACACCCACGAATTAAGTGGGCGATTTTGTTAGTGATCACGCGGGTTTTACCGGAACCCGCCCCTGCCAGCACCAGGCATGGTCCAGTGACGAATTCGACCGCTTGTTGTTGTCCAGGGTTTAAACGCATGGGAATATTGCTCAATCTTCGAACGGGGGATGGATTGTAGCAGAAAGCCGGGCGCAGATTTACCGGCTAATGATAAAGTGACGGAAACACGATGAATCCCGAGAGCAGAATCATGGTAAAGACCGCAGCAGCCCTGCACATTCTGGTTAAAGAAGAGAAACTGGCCCAGGAGATCCTCACCAAACTGGAACGTGGGATCAGCTTTGATCATCTGGCAAAGCGCTACTCCAAATGCCCATCCGGGCGTAATGGCGGTGATTTAGGCGAATTTAAACAGGGGGCAATGGTGGGGCCATTCGATCAGGCGGTTTTTAGCTGCCCGCTCCTGAAGCCTTACGGTCCGGTGAAAACCAAATTTGGCTACCATATCATTAAGGTGCTTTATCGCCGCTAACGCGTGTTATATTGCGCCCCAATTTATCTCAACCCATTAAGGCACAATCATGGCAAAAACAGCAGCAGCACTGCATATCCTGGTGAAAGAAGAGAAACTGGCTCTGGATCTTCTGGAGCAAATTAAGAACGGTGCCGACTTTGGTAAACTGGCGAAGAAGCACTCTATCTGCCCATCAGGCAAACGCGGTGGTGACTTAGGTGAATTCCGTCAGGGTCAGATGGTTCCGGCATTCGATAAAGTGGTCTTCTCTTGCCCGGTACTGGAGCCAACTGGTCCACTGCATACGCAGTTCGGTTACCACGTGATTAAAGTCTTGTATCGCAAATAAAAAGCCGGGTGGCGGCTACGCCTTACCCGGCCTACGTTTTAGCGTTTTGTAGGTCGGGTAAGCGAGGCGCCACCCGACAAGATTGTTAACCCGCTACTGCGATACGTTTCATATCGGTCATGTAGCCACGCAGTTTGTGACCCACTTTCTCGATCTGATGGCTGCGAATCGCTTCGTTTACATCACGCAGTTGCGCGTTATCAACAGCACCTTCTGCAATCGCTTTACCCAGATCACCCGTCTGCAGCGTAGTCATGAACTCTTTCAGCAGCGGTACGCAAGCGTAAGAGAACAGGTAGTTACCATACTCAGCGGTATCAGAGATAACCACGTTCATTTCGTACAGACGCTTACGGGCGATGGTGTTCGCAATCAGCGGCAGCTCGTGCAGTGATTCGTAGTACGCAGACTCTTCGATGATGCCGGAATCCACCATGGTTTCGAACGCCAGCTCAACACCTGCTTTCACCATGGCGATCATCAGTACGCCTTTATCGAAGTACTCCTGCTCGCCGATTTTACCTTCATACTGTGGCGCGGTTTCGAACGCGGTTTTACCGGTCTCTTCACGCCAGGTCAGCAGTTTCTTATCGTCATTCGCCCAGTCAGCCATCATGCCGGAAGAGAACTCACCAGAGATGATGTCGTCCATATGTTTCTGGAACAGCGGTGCCATGATGGTTTTCAGCTGTTCAGACAATGCGTAAGCACGCAGTTTCGCCGGGTTGGACAGACGGTCCATCATCAGGGTGATACCGCCTTGCTTCAGGGCTTCGGTGATGGTTTCCCAGCCGAACTGAATCAGTTTTTCAGCGTATGCAGGGTCAGTGCCCTCTTCCACCAGCTTGTCAAAGCACAGCAGAGAGCCGGCCTGCAACATACCGCACAGAATGGTCTGCTCGCCCATCAGGTCAGATTTCACTTCTGCAACGAAGGAAGATTCCAGCACGCCCGCACGGTGGCCGCCAGTTGCCGCTGCCCATGCTTTGGCAATCGCCATGCCTTCACCTTTTGGATCGTTTTCCGGGTGAACAGCAATCAGGGTTGGCACGCCGAAACCACGTTTGTATTCTTCACGGACTTCCGTACCCGGGCACTTCGGTGCCACCATGACAACAGTGATGTCTTTACGGATCTGCTCGCCCACTTCAACAATGTTGAAGCCGTGGGAATAACCCAGCGCCGCGCCGTCTTTCATCAGCGGCTGCACAGAACGCACAACGTCAGAGTGCTGTTTGTCTGGGGTCAGGTTAACCACCAGATCCGCCTGTGGGATCAGCTCTTCGTAGGTGCCTACTTTGAAGCCGTTTTCGGTCGCTTTACGCCAGGACGCACGCTTCTCAGCAATCGCTTCTTTACGCAGTGCATAAGAGATATCCAGACCGGAGTCGCGCATGTTCAGGCCCTGGTTCAGACCCTGCGCACCACAGCCGACGATGACCACTTTTTTACCCTGAAGGTAGCTCGCGCCATCAGCAAATTCGTCGCGCGCCATAAAGCGGCATTTGCCCAGTTGCGCCAGCTGCTGGCGCAAGTTCAGTGTATTAAAGTAGTTAGCCATGGGTGATACCTCGTGATGTTGTGTGTCTTATTGTTCGGTTCGCTGTTCAGCGAGAATGTACCCACATTACAACAGGAAATTCATTGCGGAAATTGATATATTCACAACGTCACGTTGCAATATCTGCAATGTAAAAAGGGGGAGTGAAATCAGTGGATTTACGCGATCTGAAAATGTTCCTGCATCTGGCGGAAAGCCGTCACTTTGGCCGCAGCGCCCGGGCGATGCACGTCAGCCCCTCCACGCTTTCACGACAGATCCAGCGCCTTGAGGAAGATCTCGGCCAGCCGCTGTTTGTGCGTGATAACCGTACCGTTACCCTCACGGAAGCGGGTGAAGAACTGCGCATTTTTGCTCAGCAAACACTGTTACAGTATCAGCAACTAAGGCACTCGATTGACCAGCAGGGGCCGTCACTTTCTGGCGAGCTGCATATTTTCTGCTCCGTGACCGCCGCCTATAGCCATCTCCCGCCCATCCTTGACCGCTTCCGCGCGGCACATCCGTCGGTTGAAATTAAACTCACCACCGGCGACGCCGCCGATGCAATGGAAAAAGTGGTAACGGGCGAAGCGGATCTCGCTATTGCCGGGAAACCCGAAACCTTGCCGGGTGCGGTGGCATTTTCAATGCTGGAGAACCTGGCGGTAGTGCTGATTGCCCCGGCACTGCCCTGCCCGGTGCGTAATCAGGTATCGGTGGAGAAACCGGACTGGTCAACGGTGCCGTTTATCATGGCCGATCAGGGACCGGTACGCCGCCGTATTGAGCTCTGGTTCCGCCGTCAGAAGATCAGCAATCCGTCGATTTACGCAACAGTCGGTGGCCATGAGGCGATGGTCTCAATGGTGGCGCTCGGTTGCGGCGTGGCGCTACTGCCGGAAGTGGTGCTGGAAAACAGCCCGGAGCCGGTACGTAACCGCGTGATGATTCTGGAACGCAGCGACGAGAAAACACCGTTTGAGCTTGGCGTGTGTGCACAAAAAAAGCGGCTGCATGAGCCGCTTATTGATGCGTTCTGGCAAATCCTGCCAAACCATTAACCCGCGAGGAAGAACCTGAACGCCGGGTTATGCGTCTCATCGTGACAGTCATAGCCCAGTTCGTTCAGCCGCGTTTCGAAATCAGGCTCATGTTCGCCCAGTTCAAACGCGGCCAGCACGCGACCATAGTCCGTGCCGTGGCTACGGTAGTGGAACAAAGAGATGTTCCAGTGCGTACCCAGCGTATGCAGGAACTTAAGCAGTGCGCCCGGAGACTCCGGAAACTCAAAGCTGAACAGACGTTCCTTGAGCGGTTTCGATGGACGTCCGCCAACCATATAGCGCACATGCAGTTTCGCCATTTCATCATCAGAGAGGTCAACAACGCTGTAGCCACCTTCGTGCAGCAGGTTGAGGATCTCTTTGCGTTCTTCCAGACCGCGACTCAGGCGCACACCGACAAAAATACAGGCGTCTTTGGCGTCAGCAAAACGGTAGTTAAATTCCGTCACTGAGCGGCCGCCGAGTAGCTGGCAGAATTTCAGGAAGCTGCCCTTCTCTTCCGGGATGGTCACCGCCAACAGTGCTTCCCGCTGTTCACCCAGCTCGCAGCGCTCTGAAACATAGCGCAGACCGTGGAAATTGACGTTAGCACCGGAGAGCACATGCGCCAGGCGTTCACCGCGAATGTTGTGCTGAGCGATGTATTTTTTCATCCCCGCCAGCGCCAGCGCGCCGGACGGTTCCGCCACCGCACGAACATCCTCGAACAGATCTTTCATCGCCGCGCAGATCGCGTCGCTATCAACCGTGACGATATCGTCGAGATATTCCTGGCACAGCCGGAAGGTCTCATCGCCGATGCGCTTAACCGCCACGCCCTCGGCAAACAGCCCGACGCGCGGCAGGTCTACCGGATGCCCGGCATCCAGCGCCGCCTTCAGGCAGGCAGAGTCTTCCGCCTCAACGGCAATCACTTTGATCTGCGGCATCAGCTGTTTGATCAGCACCGCCACGCCTGCGGCCAGGCCTCCGCCGCCGACCGGGACGAAAACACGGTCAAGATGAGCATCCTGTTGCAGCAGTTCCAGCGCCAGTGTGCCCTGCCCGGCAATCACCATCGGGTGATCAAATGGCGGCACCCAGGTAAAACCCTGCTGTTGCGCCAGTTCAATGGCTTTGGCCTTGGCTTCGTCAAAGTTTGCGCCGTGAAGCAGCACTTCGCCGCCAAAACCACGCACCGCATCCACTTTGATATCCGCCGTGGCGACCGGCATCACGATCAGCGCTTTCAGCCCTAAGCGAGCAGAGGAGAATGCGACGCCCTGAGCGTGGTTACCTGCAGAGGCGGTAATTACGCCGCGTGCTTTCTGCTCGTCGGTCAGCCCTGCCATCATCGCGTAAGCGCCGCGCAGCTTGAAGCTGTGCACCGGCTGACGGTCTTCGCGCTTCACCAGAATCACGTTGTCGAGGCGCGAAGAGAGCTTTTCCATTTTCTGCAGCGGGGTGACCTGCACCGCTTCATAGACTGGCGCACGTAGCACTGCCCGGAGATATTCCGCCCCCTCAGGGGCGGCAGATAAGGGTTGTGATTCGGCCATCATTAGCCCCCAAGTTTCGATTTATCGCGCACCGCGCCTTTATCTGCACTGGTGGCAAGGCTCGCGTAAGCACGCAGGGCGAAGGAGACTTCACGCTGACGATCTTTCGGCGTCCAGGCTTTGTCGCCGCGAGCTTCCTGCGCTTCACGACGAGCCGCAATTTCCTGGTCACTCAGCTTCAGCTGAATACCGCGATTTGGAATATCGATTTCGATCAGGTCGCCATCTTCGATAATGGCGATATTGCCGCCACTCGCCGCTTCAGGGGAAACGTGGCCGATAGACAAGCCGGACGTACCGCCAGAGAATCGACCATCAGTGATCAGCGCACACGCCTTACCGAGTCCCATGGATTTCAGGAAGGTGGTTGGATAGAGCATCTCCTGCATACCCGGCCCACCTTTCGGACCTTCGTAGCGGATCACCACCACATCACCTTCCACCACTTTGCCACCGAGAATCGCGTCTACCGCCTCGTCCTGGCTTTCATACACTTTTGCCGGGCCGGTGAATTTCAGGATGCTGTCATCTACGCCGGCGGTTTTCACGATACAACCGTTTTCCGCAAAGTTACCGTACAACACAGCCAGACCACCGTCTTTACTGTAGGCGTGTTCCAGCGAGCGGATGCAGCCTTCAGCGCGGTCATCATCCAGGGTATCCCAGCGGCAGTCCTGCGAGAATGCCTGGGTGGTACGGATACCTGCCGGGCCAGCGCGGAACATCTTTTTCACCGCGTCGTCTTTGGTCAGCATAACGTCGTACTGGTCCAGCGACTCTGGCAGCGACAGGCCAAGTACGTTTTTCACATCACGGTTCAGCAGCCCGGCGCGATCCAGTTCGCCGAGGATACCGATAACGCCACCGGCACGGTGCACGTCTTCCATGTGGTACTTCTGGGTACTCGGCGCGACTTTACACAGTTGAGGTACTTTGCGGGAGAGCTTGTCGATGTCGCTCATGGTGAAGTCGATCTCGGCTTCCTGCGCGGCGGCCAGCAGGTGCAGCACAGTGTTGGTGGAACCGCCCATGGCGATATCCAGCGTCATAGCGTTTTCGAACGCCGCTTTGCTGGCGATGTTACGCGGCAGCGCGCTGGCGTCGTCCTGCTCGTAATAGCGTTTCGTCAGCTCAACAATGCGTTTACCAGCGTTGAGGAACAACTGTTTACGATCGGCATGAGTCGCCAGCAGCGAACCGTTGCCCGGTTGCGACAGACCGAGTGCTTCGGTCAGGCAGTTCATGGAGTTGGCGGTGAACATCCCGGAACAAGAGCCGCAGGTCGGGCACGCGGAGCGTTCCACCTGCTCACTCTGCTCATCAGAGACTTTCGGGTCTGCACCCTGAATCATCGCATCAACCAGGTCGAGCTTGATAATTTTGTCGGAAAGCTTGGTTTTCCCTGCTTCCATTGGACCGCCGGAGACGAAGATCACCGGAATGTTCAGACGCAGGGAAGCCATTAGCATCCCTGGGGTGATTTTATCGCAGTTGGAGATACAGACCATCGCATCCGCACAGTGGGCGTTAACCATGTACTCCACTGAGTCGGCGATCAGCTCGCGAGATGGCAGTGAATAGAGCATGCCCCCGTGACCCATCGCGATACCGTCATCCACCGCAATGGTGTTGAACTCTTTCGCCACACCGCCAGAGGCTTCAATTTGCTCGGCAACCAGTTTACCCAGATCACGCAGGTGCACGTGACCCGGTACAAACTGGGTAAAGGAGTTCACCACGGCGATAATTGGCTTGCCGAAATCGGCGTCGGTCATTCCGGTGGCGCGCCACAGTGCGCGGGCACCCGCCATGTTACGGCCGTGGGTGGTGGTGGCTGAACGATACTTAGGCATGCTTTATTTACTCCCGTCTGACTATTTAATGGGACGGTGCGTGCCGTCCCAAATTTATACTTAGTGATTAACCTGATCCAACCAGCCGTATTTATCTTCTGTTTCGCCGGTGAAGAGGCCAAAGAACGCTTGCTGAATACGTTTGGTGACCGGGCCACAGCGGCCTTCGCCCACCTGGATACCGTCTACGCTGCGTACCGGCGTAATTTCAGCCGCAGTACCAGACATAAAGACTTCATCCGCCAGGTAGAGAGATTCGCGGGACAGAACCTGCTCGCGCACTTCGATACCCAGATCTTTCGCCAGCTTGATGATGGCGTCACGGGTGATGCCCGGCAGCGCGGACGAGGTAAATGGTGGCGTGAACAGAATGCCATCTTTCACTTCAAACAAGTTTTCGCCCGCACCTTCTGAGATGTAGCCATTCACGTCGAGGGCAATACCTTCCTGATAACCGTGACGGCGCGCTTCGCTACCGACCAGCAGTGAGGAGAGGTAGTTACCGCCCGCTTTAGCAGCGGTCGGGATGGTGTTTGGTGCCACGCGGTTCCAGGAAGAGACCATTGCGTCGATCCCCTGCTCCAGAGCTTCAGCACCCAGATAAGCACCCCATGGGAACGCGGCAATGATCACATCGGTGGTATAACCTGCTGGCGGGTTAACGCCCATCCCCACATCACCCACAAACACCAGCGGACGAATATACGCGCTGGTCAGGTTGTTCTTGCGAATCACCTCGCGGCAGGCTTCCATCAGCTCATCGACACTCTGGGAAACCGGGAAACGATAAATTTTGGCTGAGTCATGCAGACGCTGCATATGTTCACGATGACGGAACACCACTGGCCCTTTGTGAGAGTCGTAACAACGGATGCCTTCAAACACAGACGTACCGTAGTGCAGCGCGTGGGACATCACGTGGACCTTCGCGTCCTCCCAGCGAACCATCTCACCATTGAACCAAATGTAATCAGCTTTTTTTGTCGTCATTTTTTCGTCCTGTCACGCTTAAGCGCGGATTTGTTGTGATGTGGTTGTGCTCTGGCAGATGGCTACATGGGCAACATCTACCAGCTTTGATAACTGACTAAACAGTAATTCGACCGGGCGCGGGCTGGCAACGGTTAATTCGATGCTGATATTTTGCGCATCGGTGGCCGTCTCCATATTCATAGAGCAAATCTGAAAACCACGATGACGGACCACACGCAAAACGCGTTCTAAGATTTCTGGATTGAAGCGAGCCTGCACGGCGACCTGATGTTGCATCATGATAATTTCTCCAGCATTTGTGAGTTACTGGCACCTGGCGGTACCAACGGCCAGACATTCTCAAGCTCGTCGATTGAGACATGAAGCAGGTAAGGCCCTTCGCTTGACAGCATGGTGTCGAGTGCCGCTTCAACCTGGTCTTTACGGGTAATGTGCTGGCCAGGGATGCCAAAGGCGCTGGCCAGAGTGAGGAAATCGGGGTTATCGGTCAGGGTGGTTTCGCTGTAACGTTCCTGGAAGAACAACTGTTGCCACTGACGAACCATCCCTAAACGCTGGTTATCGAGTAACACGATTTTCAGCGGCAACTGCTTACGCTTCACGGTGCCCAGCTCCTGAACATTCATCATGAAGGAGCCGTCACCGGAGATACAGATAACGGTATCGTTCGGTCGGGCAACCTGTGCGCCCACAGCAGCTGGCAGACCGAAACCCATCGTTCCTAACCCGCTGGAAGTGATGAAATTTTCCGGGCGAGTGTAGGTCATGTGCTGAGCTGACCACATCTGATGCTGGCCCACGTCGGTGGTGACGACGCTGTCTGCAGGTTTACGATCGGACAACTGTTTCAACAGCAGCGGTGCGTAGATGGCCTCACCGGGGTGGTCGTAACGCCAGGCATGCTCAGTGCGCATGTCTGCAGCATGCTGACGCCATGCACGGATATCTAACGGTTGCTGCAAAGCGGGTAACAATATGTTGAGATCACCCTGCAGGGCGACGTGTGCCTGACGCAATTTGTTCATTTCTGCCGGGTCGATATCCATATGGATGACTTTGGCATTCGGCGCGAAGGTGTTCAGCTTGCCAGTGACACGGTCATCGAAACGCGCCCCTACGGCAATGAGCAGATCGCACTCCTGCACCGCCAGGTTTGCGGCTTTGGTGCCGTGCATCCCCAGCATGCCGAGGTAGTACGGATAGTCGGCATCTACCGCGCCCAGACCTTTCAGCGTGCAGGTCGCTGGCATCTGCGTTGTTGCGATAAATTCGCGCAGGGCTGGAACGGCCTGTGCCATGCCTACACCACCGCCGACGTACAGCATCGGCTGTTTCGCCTGTGCCAGCATCTGGCGCGCCTCTGCAACGTCCTCATGTGGAAACACATCGTCGCTTTCAACGGTGGAGAAGTGCGGTTCCAGATCACCGAGAGCCACCTGGATATCTTTTGGGATATCCACCAGAACCGGGCCAGGACGGCCAGAACTGGCAACAGCAAATGCTTCAGCCATCACGCGCGGCAACTCTTCCAGAGACTGGACGAGGAAACTGTGTTTGGTGCAAGCCAGGGATAAACCAAGCACATCCACTTCCTGGAAGGCATCGGTACCGATGAACGGAGAAGCGACCTGACCAGTGATTGCCACGACAGGAACAGAGTCGAGCAGTGCATCAGCCAGACCGGTGATCAGGTTGGTTGCCCCCGGTCCTGAGGTTGCCATGCAAACCCCAGTTTTGCCGGTAGCGCGCGCATAACCGATGGCTGCCATTGCTGCGCCCTGCTCGTGTCGGCACAACAGGTGTTCCACGCCGCCGTCATACAATGCATCGTAAATCGGCATAATTGCGCCACCCGGATAACCGAATACTGTCTCGACTCCCTGCGCGCGCAACGCATGTACTACCCACTGTGCCCCATTCATAGTTAGTTCCCCGTCATAAATCGGGAGAAACAGAATTTTGTGCTAGTACTCATTCTCTGCTCCTCGCTTAAGTTTTTTAGTCATAAAAAAACCCCCGGACCTTTCGGTGCGGGGGTCTTAGTTCGTTAAGGCTTGATTTCTAAGCCTTTCCTCGTCCAAGTGCAGCCCCGCACGGTGGGATAATAATCACCACCACGCTAATCACGACCAGGCTAATCACTCGTAGAAGGGCTGTCATTTTCTGTTCTTTTTGCATCTTGTTCGAAGGAATACCTAAAGAGGTATCACAGTTTTTAAATCAAACACAAGATTTATTTATGACCATTTTGATTAGCACGCAAATCATATTTCGAAAAATCATTGTTTTATATGAGAAAAACAGAGTGTGAATATTTTTCATAATTTCAAGCGTACTCAGGTCATCAAAACGAGCCGCTCTTTTTCTGCGAGAAGACTTCCGCTAAGACGAAATAGTTGCATTTTGTCGCCAAAAGCCTGGAACAGGCGTCGTAAAACACAAAACTGACACTAAAGATATGAGCGAGATACTGGCATAGTCGCCCCCCAAGGAGGTGCTTATGTCACTGTCAGTTGTTTATACGCGTGCGGCTATTGGAGTCAAAGCACCGCTGATTTCCGTAGAGGTCCATCTGAGCAATGGGCTTCCCGGATTAACACTCGTCGGTTTGCCGGAAACAACGGTGAAAGAAGCCAGAGATCGGGTACGCAGCGCAATCATCAATAGCGGTTATACCTTCCCCGCAAAGAAGATCACTATCAACCTGGCGCCTGCGGACCTGCCCAAAGAGGGGGGACGATATGATTTACCTATCGCTATAGCGCTTCTCGCTGCCTCTGAACAGCTTAATGCATCCAGGCTAGGCTCGTATGAGTTCATCGGTGAACTGGCGCTTACAGGGGCATTGAGAGGCGTTCCTGGCGCAATCTCAGGTGCGCTGGAAGCCATTCGTGCTGGTCGACAAATCATTGTTGCCAATGAAAATGGTTCCGAGGTGAGCCTGATAGCCGAAAAAGGATGCCTGATTGCAGGGCACTTGCAGGAGGTTTGCGCATATCTTGAGGGGCGACATGAGTTGTCAGAGCCTGAAGAAACAGGGGATCTCCTACCTGAAAGCCTGGACGATCTCAGCGATATCATCGGTCAGGAGCAGGGGAAACGGGCACTGGAGATTACCGCTGCCGGAGGGCATAACCTGCTGTTGATTGGTCCGCCAGGTACTGGGAAAACGATGCTGGCGAGCAGATTGAATGGTCTGCTGCCCCCACTCAATAACCATGAGGCACTTGAAAGCGCTGCAATATTTAGCCTGGTGAGTTCTGTGTCGTTACAAAAACAGTGGCGACGTCGCCCTTTCCGCTCTCCGCACCACAGTGCCTCACTAACAGCCATGGTCGGCGGAGGCTCTATACCGGGGCCGGGAGAGATCTCACTGGCCCACAATGGCATTCTGTTTCTTGATGAGCTGCCTGAGTTTGAAAGGCGCGTGCTGGATGCTCTGAGGGAGCCTATCGAATCGGGTGAAATTCATATCTCCCGTACACGTGCCAAAATAAGCTACCCCGCGCAGTTCCAGCTGGTTGCAGCAATGAACCCGAGCCCGTCAGGACATTATCAGGGTAATCATAATCGCTGTACGCCTGAACAGACGCTGCGATATCTGGGGAAACTCTCTGGCCCTTTTCTGGATCGTTTCGATTTATCCCTGGAGATCCCTTTGCCTCCCCCTGGCCTGCTCAGCCAGAGTAGCGTCAGAGGGGAGAGCACGGTAGAGGTTCGCGAGCGGGTTATCGCCGCTCAAGCCCGGCAGTATATACGTCAAAATAAACTGAATGCACGTCTGGATAATGCTGAGATTCGGCAGTTTTGCCAGCTAAAGGCTGAGGACGCAAACTGGCTGGAAGAAACATTGACGCGATTTGGGCTCTCAATTCGTGCGTGGCAGCGTCTCTTAAAAGTCGCCCGAACTATCGCCGATGTAGAAAGGTGTCATGAAATTGAGAGACAACATCTGCAGGAAGCGTTGAGCTATCGTGCAATCGACCGTCTGCTTTTGCACCTGCAAAAGTTACTGGCGTAAAAAAGGGGCCGTAGCCCCTTTCTTATTAGTCGTCAGACTCGGTGTAGTCTTCTGCACCTTCCATCTGCGGCTTACCGCCAGACAGCGTATGGAAGCGCTTTGGACGCTTAATGCGCGCCATGTACTTGATCCATACACGTTCCGCTTCAGACTGCGGCTCACGCTCACCACGGCAAACAGAAACAAACTGTTTTTCGTCTTCGGTAGCAGGTTCACGCTTACCCAGATCCAGCTCGTTAAAGGCATAACCATGGCGCTCAAGCAGTTGAGCTTCTTTGATGGTGAAATCGCCGTGACGAGAGAACCCGCGCGGATAATGTTTATTGTCGAAAAAACGATTAGTCGTCGTAAAGCTTTCCGCCATCCTACACGCTCCTAATTCTTTGGCCGAGCTATTTATGGCGCGGAGTATTAGTTACGCTTGACAGAGTGTAAAACAAAACATTTAAATCATAACGACAAATAATTTTGTGGAGAAAGATGTGGATACGGAATTGCTTAAAACTTTCCTTGAAGTGAGCAGAACACGCCACTTTGGGCGAGCAGCTGAAGCCCTTTACCTGACGCAATCAGCAGTCAGTTTTCGTATTCGACAGCTGGAAAATCAACTGGGTGTGAATCTTTTTACCCGCCATCGCAACAATATTCGCTTAACGCCTGCTGGTGAGAAACTACTGCCGTACGCAGAAACGCTGATGAATACCTGGCAGGCAGCACGTAAAGAGGTGGCACATACTTCGAGGCATAATGAGTTCTCGATAGGGGCCAGCGCTTCTCTGTGGGAATGTATGCTAAGCCAATGGCTTACCCGGCTGTATCATTCTCACGGCCACCTGCAATTCGAAGCCAGGATTGCGCAACGGCAGTCGCTGGTTAAACAACTTCATGAGCGCCAGCTTGATCTTCTGATCACAACCGAAGCCCCCAAGATGGACGAATTTAGCAGCCAGATTGTGGGCCAGTTTGGCCTGGCACTTTATGCGTCTGAACCTTCGATGATGAAGGCAGACCTGACCTATTTACGCCTGGAATGGGGGCCGGATTTTCAGCAGCACGAGACGGGACTGATTGCACCTGATGATGTTCCGCAGTTAACGACCAGCTCGGCAGAGATCGCCTGTCAGCAGCTGCCCCTGCTGAAAGGTTGTACCTGGTTACCTGTTCGCTGGGCAGACACTAAAGCAGGGCTGCACACCGTGATGGATTCCACCACGCTTACCAGGCCGCTGTATGCAATTTGGCTGCAAAACAGTGATAAGCAATCACAGATAAAAGATCTATTAAAAATCAATGTAATGGATTGATGCATCAGCCAGCAGGGATGCTGGCTGAAAATTAAGAAGAGAGTTTTCTGCAGTGTTTCAGGCAAAAAAAATCCTTTGCCGAAGCAAAGGATTCTATATGGCAGGGGCGGAGAGACTCGAACTCGCGACACCCGGTTTTGGAGACCGGTGCTCTACCAACTGAGCTACGCCCCTAAAGTTTTTTTTGCCATTAAGCCTGCCAACAAGGCAGGCTTAATGTCTTAATAAGTGGCGGAACGGACGGGACTCGAACCCGCGACCCCCTGCGTGACAGGCAGGTATTCTAACCGACTGAACTACCGCTCCACCGAAGACTGCTGTAACCACCGGATTTATGCACCGGCTTAC